>CANJUS010000233.1:0-3825 GCA_947477505.1 Comamonadaceae bacterium
AGTACTTTCGCATGTGTGGCGCCACTCGCACGCTGCGGGCTTGAAGTGGATCGCTCTGGGTTTTTTCTCATGCATATGCGCTGCCAATGCCATGACTGTTCAGCGCGTGGGCAGCGATGTGTTTGTGTCGGGTGTGATTGAGCGCCACGACGACCGCTTGTTGCGTGCCGAGTTTGAGCGTGGCGAAGTCAAGCGCCTGATCTTGGTCAACTCACCCGGGGGCGATTTGCCCGCCGGCATGGCGATGGCGCGCTGGCTGCAAGGGCAAGGTTTGACGACTTTGGTGGTGGGCCAGTGTCTGTCGGCATGTTCTTTGTTGTTCATGGCGGGCCAAGAGCGCCAATACGCCACGGGTGTGGCGCCGCACCTCACTGTGGTGGGTATCCATGGGCGCAGCATGCCGTTCACCGGTGCGCTGGTTCCAGAGCGCGCCCGAGAAATGTGGGACTTCTACCAAGAGCGCATGGGCGCTAAATTTGATGCGCAGCTGTTGAACATCGCCCTGTACCAAATGCAAGACGCCAGCGGCTTTGTTTTGATCCGAGAGATGGACCGCAACCGCCCCCGCGACCGCATCACCTTGCATTGCCCCACAGCTCGCACGCCGCGTGAGCAGTGCGCCGAGTACGCACACAAAGACGCCTTCACCTTGGGCGTGGTCACCGCCAGCAGCAGCGTGGTGTTGGATTTGCCAGACAGCTTGCAACCTAGAATGCATTGACGTCGGCGTGACCTTGCGGCGCACAAGCTGGCGCAGCCCGGGAGCCCCACATGCAAACACCCCCATCGCGAGGCGACCATTTGTGGTTGCCCTTCACACCCAACCGCCATTTCCGTCAATCACCCCGGGTCTTGGTGTCGGCCAAAGGCATGTATTTCACCACCCAAGATGGGCAGCAGGTGCTCGATGGCATCTCCAGCCTGTGGTGTGTGGGCGCGGGGCACAACCGCGCGCCCATCAACGAGGCGATCAAACAGCAACTCGACACACTCGATTACGCCACCGCGTTTCAATTTGGCAACGACCGCGCTTTTGAAGCGGCCGACATGCTTGCCGACTTGGCGCCAGGTGATTTGAACCGGGTGTTTTTTTGCACCTCGGGCTCGGAGGCGGCAGACACCTCATTGAAGATGGCCTTGGCCTATCACCGCGCCTGCGGGCAAGGCCAACGCACGGTTTTCATTGGCCGCGAACGCGGCTACCACGGGGTGGGCTTTGGTGGCATGAGCGTGGGCGGTATCAGCGGCAATCGCAAGGCCTTTGGCGCGGCCATGTTGCCTCGGGTGGATCACATGGCCTTCATTCACGACCCGCAGCAGCACGCTTATATTGAAGGCCAGTTGCCGCAGTTCTCGCAAGATTTGCTCAACGAATTGGAGCAACGCATCTTGCCCTTGCACGACCCGGGCAATGTGGCCGCCATCATCGTCGAGCCGGTGGCGGGCAGCGCCGGTTGGTACATCCCCCCGCAAGGCTATTTGCAACGCCTGCGCCAAATATGTGACAAGCACGGCATTTTGTTGATTTTTGACGAGGTGATCACCGGTTTGGGCCGTTTGGGTACCCCATTTGCAGCAGATTACTTTGGTGTGGTCCCCGACATGATCAACTTTGCCAAATGCGTCACCAATGGTGTGGTGCCCATGGGGGGCGTGATCTGCCGCGAGGGGCTTTACCAGGCCGTGACCGAGCAAGGTGGTCCCGCACATGCGATTGAGTTCATGCACGGATACACCTATTCGGGTCATCCGGTGGCGTGTGCAGCGGCGGTCGCCACGTTGCAGCTGATGGCACAAGAGGGCTTGTTCGCGCGCGCTGCGCAAATGGGGCCGGTGTTGGGGCGGGCCATGCACCAAAGTCTCAAAGGGCTGCCGCATGTGGTGGGCATCCGTTCTTTGGGTTTGGCGGCGGCGGTCGAACTCAGCCCGTCTCAGCAGGGTGCGGGTATGCGCGGTTACGAGGTGTTCCAAGAATGCCTGCGCCGAGGCGTTTTGGTGCGCAGCGCCGGCGACAACTTGGTGTTTGCGCCACCCTTTATCGTGGAACGCGAACAAGTTGAGCACATGGTGGCCACTTTGGCCGATGTGATCGTGGGCTTGCCCGCGTAAAAAAACCCGCTGAAGCGGGTTTTTGGGGGGCAAACGCGTGGTCTGGGCCGTTCAGTGGATCACCACCGGGTTTTGTGCCAGCTCGGCGTATTGGGCCAAGGTGTCTTCGACTTCGTCTTGGGTAGGGGTTTTGAGTTGCCACTGGGTGATGTGTTGTTGAAACAGCTCGGCCCAGTAGCCATCCAGGTACACCTCTTTGCCATTGCGTTTGTCCACAATTTCGAAACCTTGGCGTGACAGCATGGGTTGTGCCGTTGGGTTGGGTTTGTCAGTGGGCACGTCCGCCGCCATGTGCACAACGGCGAATGACTCAGAGTCGTAAAGCGTGTTCATGGAACTGCCAGTGGTGTCGTTGGGGATCATATTAACCTGATATCGGCGCTGTTGCGCCTATTTCAAGGTCGACCCAGGCAGCCAAAATGAAAATCAGCGTGACGATGGGGCAGATTGGGTGGTTGGGCTCCAGTGCGCATCCAAAACAGGCGCGCGAGCGCCCAGGCCCATTGTGGCCACAAAAATGCCAAATACAAATGAAATCAGGTATCCCATGGCCTCATTCCTGCAGAACTGCACCGCTTTGTTGCGGCAACCCGCCCCCACGCTGGTGGGGGTGACTGGTGTCCACCCCATGGTGGTCATGTCAGAGATCGACTGCAGTGCGCCAATCTTGAGTCCGGCGTGCAAAAAAGGCGCCGTTCAGGGGCTGGCGTTGGCAAGCTCTTTGCTGCGCAGCAGCAGGTCAACTTGGTCGCCGCTGGTTTGGGTGATGCGGATGCGCACAGGCAGGTGCTCTAGGCTGGGCGCCATCCACAATTCGACGCGCTGGTCGTACTGCTTTTGTTCTTGCCGCACCAACCGCACCGCGTCCAAGGTGCCAAAGGGCAGTTTGAGTTGTTCAATGCCCGAGAGTTGAAACGACCACACCTCAGTGTCGCGTGCGCCCGTGGTGTTAAAGCTCATCACCGCACCCGGGCCCCAGCGCAGCGGTTCTGCGCCGAGCAGGCCAGATATTTGAATGAACACACTCAAACGGTCTTGTGTGCCGGCCAACAAAGCTGCGTCGGGCGTGTTGGCGCTGTAGGTGATCAGCCCCTTGTCGCGCTGGAAATGGGCCGCTTGCTCGCTGCGCACCTTGTCGCCAAAACGGCGTGGCAACAAGCCCTCGGCCGTGAGCTGGCCTTGGCTGGTTTGCACCCGCGATCCCAGTAAAAAGTGTGACACCTCTAGTCGGGCGTCGTATTGACTGGCATCGGGTTGCCACAGCAACTCGGCTTTGGCCGAATAACCAAAGCCTTTGGCAATGCCTTGCAGGTCGTAGCGCAACCGCGCACCCGACGGTGCTCGGTAACTGCCGATGGCAGACAGCGAAGGGGTGGCAGAAGCGGGCAATCCACTTGGCGCGAGCGGTGCTTGGGCCAGCAAAACCTCGCGTGGTGATGCCACAGGCCCACGGGATAAAAAAGCCGGATCTATTTGGGTGGTGGCGGGGCCATCATCCGTGCTGGGCCTGCCGATAATGGGGCGGTCCATGGTGGCAGCGGCGGTGGGCATTTCGGTGGCCATTTGCGTGGCAGCCGATTTCTCTGTGGATGGCTGGTCATGTTGACCAGTGGGCGCATCGCGGTCTGGGGTGTTGGGCAAGGTCGCGGTGGAGGTCACAGGACCCCAACTCACTTGCCAGCGTGGTGCGGGCGCGGCCGTGGCATGCCAAGTGGG
>CANJUS010000234.1:0-3812 GCA_947477505.1 Comamonadaceae bacterium
CCGCGCTGGCTCGCCATGCGGTGTTGGTCTTTCGCGACCAAGCCATGGACCCGGCCCAGTTCACCGCTGCAGGTGAACTGTTTGGGCCGTTGATGCCCCAGCAGCTCAAGCAATTTGTGCTCAAAGACCACCCGTTGGTGGGCTACAACTCCACCCACGACCTGCCGCGCAAAAACGGCAAACTGCAAGTGCGCGGTGAAAACTACCACACCGACCATTCCAATGAGGTCAGCCCGCCCAAAGCCACCACCTTGCTCGCCATCAGCCTGCCAAGCCAGGGCGGCGACACGCAGTTTGTCGATGTGCGCCAAGCCTTTGACGACTTGCCCAGCGAGATGCAACAACGCATCCAAGGCCTGCGCTCACGACATGTGCACCAAAGCAGTCGCAGCCCACGCAGCTTTGCCAAGTTGAGCGATGAAGCGCTGCAAGCCATCCCCCAAACCTGGCAGCCCCTGGTGATTCGCCACCCCGACAGTGGCCGCGCTGCGCTGTACCTCAACACCGGGCGCATGGAGGGCATCGAGGGCATCGACGATGACGCTGCCCATGCCCTGATCGAGCAGCTGTATCAACATGCCACCCAGCCACGCTACGAGTACCGCCATGTGTGGCGCAAGGGTGACATGGTGATTTGGGACAACCGCAGCGTGATGCACCAAGCCAATGCCGACTACAACCCCGAAGAGCTGCGTTATTTATACCGCTTGATGGTGCAAGGCACGCCGCTGCAAGCGGCTTGAGGTCCGGGGATGGTTCCCAGATGGTGACCTTGGTTTTTACTCTGCCTTGATGCCCGCCTCGCGTGCCACTTTGCCCAAGCGCGCCACCTCTGATCGGATGAGCTGGCCAAAGTCTTCGGGGGAGGGGCTGGCCACCAACTCGATGCTGCGCTCGACAAAGCGCGCCACCAGGTCGGGCTGGGCAAAGGCCTTGGCCACGTCGGCGTGGATTTTTTGCACGATCTCTTTGGGCGTGCCGGCAGGGGCCAGCAGCATGTTGAGGGTCACATCTTCGTAGCCGGGGTAGCCTGCCTCGGCCATGGTGGGGATGTCGGGAAACAGGGGCGAGCGGTTGGTGCTGGTCACGGCCAAGGCGCGCACTTTGCCCGAGCGCACATGGCTGGCCGCCGTGCTGACCTGGTCAAAGATGAGGTTGGTTTGGCCGCTGATCACGTCGATCACCGCTTGTGAGTTGCCTTTGTAAAACACGTTCATCAGCTTGACACCGGCGCGGCTGGAAAACACTTCAGTGGCGATGTGGCCAGTCGACCCATTGCCACTGCTGGCGCTGGATATTTCACCGGGCTTGGACTTGGCCAGCGCCACCAATTCGGCCACGGTGCGCGCGGGCACGCTGGGGCCAGCCACCAAGAACATGGGGGCTTTGCAGGTCAGGGTGATGGGCGTGAAGTCTTTCACCGGGTCGTAGCCCGCATTGGCCGAAATCAATGGGGCTGCAAAAAAGGTGCTCGAATGCGCCAACAAGGTGTAGCCATCGGGCGCTGCCTTGGCCACCAATTGCGTACCCACGATGGACGCGGCGCTGGGGCGGTTTTCCACCACCACCGATTGGCCCCAGGTTTTGCTCAGCTCTTGGGCCACGGCGCGGGCCACGATGTCCACATTACCGCCTGCGGCCACAGGCACGATGATGCGCACCGGTTTGTTGGGGTAGCCGCTGGCGCTTTGCGACCAAGCGCAGGCGCTGAACCACAAACCCATCATCAGGGCGCACAGTTGTTGGAAAAAGTTTTTCATCATGTCTCCTGTTGAGCCGGCCATCAAGCGGAAAAATCGTACAAACGCGCGGGGTTGTCCACCAAGATGCGCGCCCATTGGCTGGCGGTGGTCCATTCGCTCAGGCGTTGCAATGCCCGCGCATTGTTGATGGGGTGAAATGGTTCAATGGCTTCACGCTGGCGCGGCACCCCTGGCCACGCACCGGGGTGGGGCCAGTCGGTACCCCACAACATGCGCTCGACATTGGCAGCAATCAAGGTTGGGGCGATGGCGCGGGCGTCTTCGCAGTCGGGCTGGTCCGATATGCGGTGTGCCGCCGACAGCTTGACCCAAGCCTGGCCAGATTTGACCAAGGACACCAAGGCCGCAAAGCCCTCTTGCGCCACTCCCTTGGACGCAGTGGCGCGGCCAAAATGGTCGATCACCACCGGGGTGGGCAAGGTCATCAAGGTGTCGTGCATCGATGCGATCACATCCAAAGTGGTGTAGGTTTGCACGTGCCAGCCCAGCGGTGCCACGCGTTCAGCGGCGGCTTGCATCAGGCGGCGTGCCACTTGCGGGTCGTGCAACCCGGCCGACTCGAGGTTGACGCGCACCCCGCGCACACCGGCGGCGTGCATGGCTTGTAGTGCGCTGTCGCTGGTGTGTTCGTCAATGACGGCCACGCCGCGTGCGCCGTGACCCAGTGCGTTCATGCGCTGTAAGGCGTCCACGGTGCAGCGGTTGTCGCTGCCTTGGGGTGAGGCCTGCACGACCACCACCCGCCCAACACCCAGCCCTTGGTGCAAGGCCATCAAATCTTCGATCGATGCCGCACCCGGTGTGTAGGCGCGATCTGCCCACAACGGGAAGCGCTCGAATGGGCCAAACACATGCACATGGCAGTCGCAGGCCTGCGCTGGAATGGGGTGCGCGGTGGGGTGGGCGTGAGAGGGGTTCACCATCGCGGGCCTCAGGCGTTTGTTTGGCCCAGGGCTTCGCGCACACCACGCGTCCACTGGGTGGCGGCGGCGCTCAAAAAGCCAATGTCGGTTTGGGTGGTCACATACAGGCAACCTTTGTGGATGGCCTTGACCTGGCGCTGCACATCGCGGTTGCCCCCAATGCCCGCAAATTTGCCGTGCGCTTTGGCCGCGGCAATGGCGCGCTCTTGGGCAGCGATGATTTCGGGGTCGTCAAACTGACCGGGCTTGCCCATGTTGACCAGCAAGTCGTTGCTGCCCACATGGATCACGTCCACCCCGGGGACTGCGGCGATGGCCTCCACGTTGCGCAAACCTTCTACCGTTTCGATCATGCACACCACCAAGGCGGCGTCGTTCAAGGCCGGCACGCTTTGTGTGAGGGGCACGGCGGCGTAGTCAAAGTGTGGGTATCCACCGCACACCGATCGTTTGCCGATGGGGGCAAATTTGGCGGCGTTGACCGCACGTTGTGCCTCTTGGGCGTTGTTCACATCGGGAAACACAATGCCGGTCACGCCGTTGTCCAAGTACACCGACACATTGGGGTCGTCCACGCTGCGCACCCGCACCTGGGCGGCAATGCCACAGCCCAACGCCACCTGGGCCATGTGGCCAATGGTCTCGAGGTTGAACAGCGAATGCTGCACGTCAATGAACACAAAGTCGTGGCCAGTGGCTTTGGCAATGCGGATGATGTCGCCCGAGTGGCCCAGGCGCACCGTCATGCCCAAGGCGGGTTGGCCGGCTCGCATGCGGTCCATGACGGGGTTGGGAATGGAAACGATGGTGGCCATGGGTGTTCTCCGGTAAAAATGGAAGGGGGCGGTTCAAACCACCCGGTGAAACGGTTCGCCGCCATTCATGACGTGCAGCAATTGTTCGGCCACGCGCAGCGAGCTTTTGATTTGGGTCTCTTCGGTGCTGCCCGCTGCATGCGGTGTGGCAATCACATTGGGTAATGTCAATAAGGGGTGCGTGGCCAAGGGCGGCTCCACATCGCTCCACACATCCAGGCCAGCACCAAACAAATGACCCGCGCGCATACACGCGTACAAAGCGTCTTCGTCGACGATGTCGCCGCGCGCCGCATTGACCAAGATGGCCC
>CANJUS010000235.1:0-3805 GCA_947477505.1 Comamonadaceae bacterium
ACCACCATCCAGGTGATTCAAATGGGTGTACCGATTGCGCGCGTGGAGTTGATCGATGTGCACACCGTGCGCATGGTCAACAACCACGCCAAACTGGGTTTGCGCGAAGAGCCGATGCTGTTGATGGAGTTCCACGGCACACCCGCCAGCGTCAAGGAGCAGGCCGAGACGGTGCAAGCCATTGCCGATGAATTCGGTGGGCAAGCTTTTGAATGGGCCAGCACACCTGAAGAGCGCACCCGCTTGTGGGCGGCACGCCACAACGCCTATTTTTCTGCGGTGCAAAGTCGGCCGGGGTGCCGAGCGATCAGCACCGATACCTGCGTGCCCATCAGCCGCTTGGCCGATTGTTTGTTGACGTCGGTGGCCGAGGCCGACGCCTCGGGCATCCCATACTTTTTGGTCGGCCATGTGGGCGACGGCAATTTTCACTTTGGGTATTTGATCAACCCCAATGACCCGCAAGAGCGGCTCACGGCCGAGGCGCTCAATCAGCAGTTGGTGGCGCGCGCCTTGAGCATGGAGGGCACGTGCAGCGGCGAGCACGGCATTGGTTTGCACAAGATGGACTTTTTGGTGACCGAGGCCGGTGCCCCGGCGGTGGCCATGATGCGCACCATCAAGCGGGCACTGGACCCGCACAACATCATGAACCCGGGCAAAATTTTCGCCTGGTGATCAGGGCGTCTTGGGCACAGACGAGGCCAACAACAAAGCCTGCGCCTCGCGCACCAGCTGCTGTGGCTCAAAGGGCTTGAGCAACACACAGTCGACCCCTGAGGCACGAAACTTTGTCAGGTCCACTGGGCTGACATCGGCCGTCAGGCCCATCACCGGTGTGCGGCATTGGGGTGCAGGCATTTGGCGCAGGGCCTGGGTGGTTTGCGCGCCGTCAAGCACGGGCATGACCAAGTCCATGAACACCAAATCAAAGGCCTGTTCACGCAGGGCTTGCAAGGCTTGTTCTCCGTCGGCGGCCTCCACCACGCTGCTATGGGGCCAGGTGTGTTTCACCACCTGGGCCACCAACAAGCGGTTGAGCCGGTGGTCGTCAACAACCAGAAAACGCCATGCTTGGTCTTTGTGGGCCAACGGGGTTGCGGCGTTTTCGGTGTTTTGGGGTTGCGCACGGCTGGGCAAGGGCAAAACGAACCAAAAGCGCGAGCCGTGGCCCAGCGTGCTTTCAAACCCCATGCGCCCCTCCAGCAGCTTGACCAGGCCTTGTGTGATGGCCAGGCCCAGCCCGTTGCCCCCGTAGCGGCGTTGAATTTCGCCGTGGGCTTGGCTGAAGCGGCTGAACAAATGCGCTTGGTCTTCCAGCGCAATGCCAATGCCGGTGTCGTGCACGGCGAACATGACACCCTCAAGGTGTTGCTCCACCCGCAAGCGCACATGCCCTTGGGCTGTGAATTTGAGGGCGTTGCCCAACAAATTGACCAAAATTTGCATCAGCCGGTGGCGGTCACCGACCACCCATACGGGGACTTCGGTGGCGACGTCGAGCTCATAGGCAATGGCCATGCTTTGCACTTTGGGGGCGAACAAGTCAAAGGCATGGCGGATCGTTTCGTGCAGGTTGTACACCTCGCTTTGCGCTTTGAGCCGGCCCGATAAAAACTGCGAATAGTCCAGCACGTCATTGATCACGGTCATCAGGTGATCGGCCGATTGGCGGGTGTGTTCCAGCAGTTGTTTGGCGCGAGGCTTGTCTGTGGCGCGCGCCATCAGCATGGTGTTGAAACCCAGGATGGCGTTCATCGGGGTGCGCAGTTCATGGCTGACCGCAGCGATGAAATGTTCCCGCATGGTCTGGGTGTGCTCCAAATCGATTTGCGTTTGCTCCAACTCGGCCAGGCGGCGTTGGCTCTCGGCCAAGCTGCGCCGATGTTGGCGGTCATACACCAACGGCACCATGAGCAAGGTCAGGCAGTTGATCGAGACGGTGGCCAAGGCATACAGGTTTTGCTGTGTCCCACCACCGGGCATTTCTACCCCCACGCCGTACAGGGTCAGCACGCCCATCAAACTGGTTGCCAGCCAAGTCACCACCAACCACATATAGCCATGGCGTGCGCCCATGATGTAGTAAGACAGCACGGGGATGAGCATGAGCCACAGCATGCGCGGGGAGTACACGCCGCCCGACAAGCGCGCGGCATTGAGCAGGTACAGCACGCTGAGCAAGCACATCACGTTCAAGGCATTGTTCATCGCCATGCCGCGGTGGATGAGCCACAACAACAGCAAGATCAAGCTGGCAAAAACAATTTGGAAGATGGAGCCATACGGGTAGGGGTTGAACAGCGAGAAGGTCAACGACACCACGACCAACAGCAACATGCAACAAAACAAAAACGGCAACTTGCCTTTTTGGAAAGTGCGGGGCAACAGCGGGACCAAGTCTGCCTCAAACCAAGCGGTGATCGGGCCAATCATGTGCCACCCCTTTGCGCCGACAAGGCCATCGCGCGCGTGATGGTGTTGACCAAGTGCTTGGGGTTGATGGGTTTGTGCAGCACCATGTCCATGCCCGCGGCCAAGCAATGCTGTTCGTCAATCGGGTTGGTGTTGGCGGTCAAGGCCACCACGGGCAGTTTGTGCACCGGTGGGTCCAGGGCGCGCAGGGCACGTGTGAGGGCCAAGCCGTCCATCTCGGGCATCACCATGTCGATCATGGCCAGGTCAAAACGCTGGCTGCTCAGCAGCGCCAGCGCTTGTGCCCCCGACGTGGCCGTGGTGACCTTGGCCTGTGGCCAGGCGGCATGGATTTGCATCTGCGTGATCATCAAATTCATGGCGTTGTCGTCCACCACCAAGACATCAAAAACAGCATCGCTGGGCAGCGCCGAGGCAGGCTGCGCTGGAGCGTCGGTGAGGGGTTGCGCCACGGGCCACTCAAACCAGAACAAGGCGCCCGCAGCGGGTTGGCTTTGCACACCGATGTGCCCACCTTGCAAGGCCACCAAGCGCTCGCACAGGGTCAGGCCCAGGCCTGTGCCACCAAAGTCTTTGGTGGTTTGCAAGTCTGCCGACTCAAAGCGGTTGAAGATTTGCGCTTGCCGCTGCACGGGGATGCCCCGGCCCGTGTCTTGCACTTGCACCTGCACATGGTGGTCGATCCAATCCACCTTCACGCTGACCCCGCCCTGGGCGGTGAATTTGATGGCGTTGTCCACCAAGTGGCGCACCACTTGGGTCAAGCGATGCCCATCCAGCCACAGCGTGTGCGGTGTGTTGTCCGTCACCAGCAGGGTCCAGGTCAGGCCTTTGAGGGTGGCCCGTTGTTGCAGGGGGGCCAAGGACTCGTGCAGCAATGCGCGCACATCGCACGCGGCGGGGAAGAACACCATTTGCCCGCTTTGCAACTGCGAGTAATCCAAGATGTCATTGACCACTTGGAGCAGGTGTTCGGTAGAGCGGCGGATGTGGCCCACGGTTTCCAGGCCTTTGGCATCGTTGGCAAACTCATCTTGCAGCAGGCCGTTCAAACCCAAGATGGCGTTCATGGGGGTGCGCAGCTCGTGGCCCATGGCGGCCACAAACTCGTCTTTGTGCGCTTGTGCGATCACCATTTGCGCTTGCGCTTGCTCCAGCGCATCGTTGCGTGAAGCCACCACTTGCGTTTGCGCTTGGGTGAGCCGGTCGTACAGGCGCACCATGATCATCACGGTGACCGCGGCCATCAAGTGGTTGGCCACCGCGTACAAAATGGTGGCCTGGTTCACCGCAATCAGCGGCTGTGTGTCTTGCAAGGCCAGCCAAGTCAGGCCGATGTTGATGCCAAAAACCACCATCAACCAAAACA
>CANJUS010000236.1:0-3792 GCA_947477505.1 Comamonadaceae bacterium
CGATGCCAAAACCGTGCAAGAGGCCATCAAAGCTTCTGGCGCGGCCAGCATCAGCGAGAGCAAAGACGTCACTCTCACCGCACCCGACATCGCTGAAAACGGCGCTGTGGTGCCCCTGGGCGTGAGCACCGCCATGAGCGGGGTCAAGCACTTGCTGATCTTGGTCGAGAAAAACCCCTCGGTGCTGGTGGCCGTGTTCAATGTCACCGATGCGGTGGACACCAACTTCGCCACCCGCTCCAAGATGGGCCAGTCCTCAGACGTTTACGCGGTGGCCATCATGAACGATGGCCGTGCCTTGTTCGCCAAAAAAGAAGTCAAGGTTACCTTGGGCGGCTGCGGCGGCTAAAGCCCCACGCCCCAGACACCTACCCACCACATTAAGACAGGAGAAACAAAATGGCAGACCCCATGCGCATCCGCGCCCAAGCCAGCGGCGACAAAGCCACCGTGCGCGTCCTCATGAGCCACGAAATGGAGTCCGGTCAGCGCAAAGACGCGGCCGGCAAAATCGTTCCCGCTTGGTTCATCCAAGAAGTCACCGCCAGCCACAACGGCAAAGTCGTCATGACCGCCGAGTGGGGCCCTGCGGTATCGAAAAACCCTTACCTGCAGTTCAGCGTCAAGGGTGCCAAGGCCGGCGACAAAGTGTCCATCAAGTGGGTGGACAACCGCGGCGACACCCGCACCGACGAAGCCACCATCAGCTGATGTTTTTTTCTCTAAACGAGGTGCGCATGCGACATGCTTTGATTCCCGTGGCCTTGGCCATGGCATTGGGGGCGGCACCGGTGCTGGCCCAAAAAACCGCCAGCCAAGGCATTGACGAATACCGCGCCATGCTGCAAGACGGCAACCCGGCCGATTTGTTCGAGGCCAAGGGCGAAGACCTGTGGAAGCAAAAACGCGGTCCCAAAAACGCCAGCCTTGAGGCCTGCGATTTGGGGCAAGGCCCCGGTGTCATCAAAGGCGTGTTTGTCAGCTTGCCCAAGTACTTTGCCGATACCGGCAAGGTGCAAGACTTGGAGTCGCGCTTGCTCACCTGCATGCAAACCTTGCAAGGTTTTGATGCCCAAGCGATCGCCAAAACCAACTTTGGAAGCGGCGAGATGGCCAACGTCACCGCCATGGCGACTTGGATTGCGGCCGAGTCCAAAGGGCTGAAGTTCAACTTGTCTCAGTCGCACGCCCAAGAGCGCGTGATGTACGAGGTGGGCAAGCGGTTGTTTTTCATGCGCGGGGGCACGCACGACTTTTCTTGCGCCTCATGCCACGGTGAAGAGGGCAAACGCATTCGCTTGCAAGACCTGCCCATGCTGACCAAAAACCCCGGCGATGGGGTTGGTTTTGCAGCGTGGCCGGCTTACCGCGTCTCCAACGGGCAAATGTGGGGCATGCAGCAGCGCTTGAACGACTGCTACCGACAGCAACGCTTCCCCTTCCCCGGCTTTGCCAGCGACGCCACCGTGGCGCTGGGCGTGTACCTGGGCGTGAACGCCCAAGGCGCCGCCTCCATCGCCCCTGCCATCAAGCGCTGAACCGGAGACCCATATGAACAACAAAACCCGCCTGACTGGTTTGACCGTGGCTGCTCTGACCTTGGTCGGCTGCGCCAATTTGCCCAACGTGGCCGAGCTCAACCAAATCACCGATCAAATTGTCAAAGCCTCGTTTCGCACCCAAGCCCATGTCAACGTCGAGCGACTGACGCAAACCGATGACACCAATCGTTTATGCGGCGAAGCCGACGCCAGTGGCAAACCGCTGGATGACAAAGTGGCCAAAGTGATTGAAGAGACCAACCTCAAAGCCATTCGTTGGCCCAGCAATGGTCAGTTCATTGGCGACTGGAAGCGCGGCGAGGCCATTGCCCAAAGTGGACGCGGTCTGACCTGGACCGATGACCCCAAAATGGCCAATGGCGGCAATTGCTACAACTGCCACCAGATTGACAAAGCGGAAATCTCTTACGGCACCATTGGCCCGAGTCTTTACAACTACGGCAAGATCCGTGGCGTGAGCGATCCCAGCAGCGCGGCGGCCAAACCCATCGTTGAATACACCTGGGGCAAGATTTGGAACGCCAAGGCCTACAACGCTTGCTCCAACATGCCACGCGCTGGGCACATGGGCATCTTGACCGAAGCACAGGTTCGCGACGTGGTCGGCTTGTTGCTCGATCCCAAGTCCCCCGTCAACCAGTGACCACCACCACCGGGCTGAGGCCCGGTTTTTTTGAAACCTTTATATCAGTGAAGGCTTAATCATGAACCTCCACAAACGTGAATTCATGCAGGTCCTGGGCGCGGGCGCGGTGGCCGGCATGGCCATGGGCCGGTTTGCCGACGCCGACGCCGCCACCGCCAGCGAGGGCTTGTACGAAGCGCCGCGTTTTGGCCAAGTGTCTTTTTTGCACATGACCGATTGCCATGCGCAGTTGCAGCCCATCCACTTTCGCGAACCCAGCATCAACCTGGGTGTGGGCAGCATGCGTGGCCAGTTGCCGCACTTGGTGGGCGAGCACCTGCTCAAAGCCACGGGTGTGCGGGCCGGTAGTGCACAAGCCCATGCGCTGACTTATTTGGACTTTGACAAGGCCGCCCGCCGCTACGGCAAGGTGGGTGGTTTTGCCCATTTGGCCACCTTGGTCAAGCGCCTCAAGGCCAGCCGCCCTGGTGCTTTGTTGCTCGACGGGGGCGACACCTGGCAGGGCTCGGGCACGGCGTTGTGGACCCGCGGCCAAGACATGGTGGACGCGTGCAAATTGCTCGGTGTCGACGTGATGACAGGCCACTGGGAGTTCACCCTGGGCATGGAGCGGGTGAAAGAAATTGTCGACAAAGACTTTGCCGGGCACATTGAGTTTGTGGCGCAAAACATCCAGACCCAAGACTTTGGCGACCCGGTGTTCAAGCCCTATGTGATGCGCGAGATCAACGGCGTACCCTGCGCCATCATTGGCCAGGCCTTTCCCTACACGCCGATCGCCAACCCGCGCTACATGGTGGCCGATTGGGCGTTTGGCATCCAAGACACGCGCATGCAAAGCATGGTCGACGAGGTGCGTGCCAAAGGCGCACAGGTGGTGCTGGTGCTCAGCCACAACGGCATGGACGTGGACCTGAAGATGGCCTCTCGCGTGCGTGGCATCGACGCCATCATGGGCGGGCATACCCACGATGGCATGCCCGTGGCGACACTGGTGTCCAACCCGGGTGGCAAAACCATCGTCACCAACGCCGGATCAAACGGCAAGTTTTTGGCGGTGCTGGACTTGGACATCCGCCAGCAGCGCGTGGCCGACTTTCGCTACAAGTTGCTGCCCGTGTTTGCCAACATGCTGCCTGCCGACAAGCCCATGCAGGCTTTGATCGACCGGGTGCGCGCCCCCTACGCCCAGCAACTGAGCGAGACCTTGGCCGTCACCGAGGGCAGCTTGTACCGGCGTGGCAACTTCAACGGCACGGGCGACCAATTGCTGGTCGACGCCTTGATGGATGTGCAAGGAGCGGAGATCGCTTTCTCGCCCGGCTTTCGCTGGGGAACCAGTTTGTTGCCCGGCCAGGCCATCACCCGCGAGTGGCTGATGGACATGACGGCGACCACTTACTCGTTTGCCACCGTCAGCCAATTGAGCGGCACGACCATCAAAACCATTTTGGAAGACGTGGCCGACAACTTGTTCAACCCCGACCCCTACTACCAGCAAGGCGGCGACATGGTGCGCGTGGGCGGCTTGCAGTTCAGCTTGGACCCATTGGCCAAAATGGGTTCGCGCATTGGCGACCTGCG
>CANJUS010000237.1:0-3746 GCA_947477505.1 Comamonadaceae bacterium
CAAAATGGTGGCCTGGTTCACCGCAATCAGCGGCTGTGCGTCTTGCAAGGCCAGCCAAGTCAGGCCGATGTTGATGCCAAAAACCACCATCAACCAAAACAGCGCTCCGCGTGAACCCAAAAAGAACAGCACGGGGACCGTCATGATGCACATCCACACCATCACGCTCGATTGGATGGCCCCTGTTTTGGAGGCCTTGTAGGTGAGCATGGCCAACAGCAGCAGCAAAGCAGCGTGGATCACCCATGGGAACAGCCGCTTGGATCGAACAGCGGGCAGCATGAGCCACAGCAAACCAGTGACGACCCAAATGATGCGGGCGTCGTAGCCCACCGCGGGCAACAGGTTGAACACAAATGCGTTGACGCCCACCAAGACAAAGGAGAACACCAACAGTTGACGGTGATTGAGCTGCGCATCCTTGCCCACAATGGGGTTGCTATTGAACCATTGCAGCAAGGCGTTTTTCATGGCCAGACCCGGTGCGCTTGTCAGCTGCGCAGTTTGTCGATCAAACCGTTGAGCGCGTCGAGCGAGCCAAATTGGATGGCCAGCTCACCCATCTCTTCCATCCGGCCATGGCGCTTGACCCGCTTTTTGATGCGCACCTCGACCTCGGCCATGAGCAAATCGGACAGTTCTTCTTCGACCCGGCGCAGGTCGCGCGACTTTTCTTTTTTGGGCTTTTGGGTGACCAAATTGAACTCGGCCCCGACTTTTTTCACCAGGCTTTCGGCCTCGCGCACCGAGAGTTTTTTGGCCGTGATTTGGTTGGCGGTGGTGATTTGGCTGGCCCGGTCGAGCGCGAGCAAGGCGCGGGCGTGGCCCATGTCGATGTCACCGGCCATCAACATGTTTTGTACCGGTTCGGCCAAATTGAGCAAGCGCAGCAGGTTGCTGGCCGCGCTGCGCGAGCGACCCACGGCCTGGGCCACCGCCTCGTGAGTTAGCCCAAACTCTTTGATCAGGCGTTGCAGGGCCTGAGCCTCCTCCAGTGGGTTGAGGTCTTCGCGCTGGATGTTTTCGATCAGCGCCATGAGCGCGGCGGACTCATTGGGCACATCGCGCACCAGCACCGGTACCCGCTCCAGCCCGGCGATTTGGGCCGCCCGAAAGCGTCGCTCGCCGGCGATGATTTCATACAGCGCCTGGGCTTGGCCCGGGTGGTTGGGGTCTTGGCTGCTGGCGCCACTGGCGCGGCGCAGTGCAGCATCGGCGGGGCTCAATTGGCGCACCAAGATGGGCTGCATGATGCCTTGGCTTTTGATGCTCTCGGCCAGCTCGTACAAGGCGCCTTCGTCCATGCGGGTGCGCGGTTGGTAGGTGCCAGCGACGAGCTCGCTCAAGGCCAGTTCATGGGGCTGTCCGTCGGCGCTGGGGGCGGGCGTTTCGCTGACGGTGGGGCCGAGCAAGGCTTCGAGGCCGCGGCCCAAGCCTTTGGGTTTTTTGGTTGCCATGGTGGGGAGGGGTTAGAGTTTGGGGGCGCGCTCGACGAGTTCGCGGGCGAATTCCACAAAGGCCTGGCTGCCTTTGGCGGAGGGGTCAAACACCACGCCGGGCATGCCGTAGCTGGGGGCCTCGGCCAGGCGCACATTGCGTGGGATCAGGGTGTTGAACACCTTGTCGCCAAAGTGGCTCTTGAGCTGCTCGCTCACCTGTTGCTGCAAGGTGATGCGTGGGTCAAACATCACCCGCAGCAGGCCGATGATCTTTAAATCGCGGTTGAGGTTGGCGTGCACTTGCTTGATGGTGTTGACCAAATCGGTCAAGCCCTCCAAGGCAAAGTACTCGCATTGCATGGGCACGATCACGCCGTGGGCGCAGCACAGGCCGTTGAGGGTGAGCATGGACAAGGACGGCGGGCAGTCGATGAGCACGAAATCGTATTCGGCGTCGACCACGGCCAGCGCTTGCTTGAGGCGGTTTTCACGCCGCTCCAAACCCACCAACTCCACCTCGGCCCCGGCGAGTTCACGGCTGGCACCCAACACATCGTAGGTGGGCATTTTTTGCTGTGCGGGTTCTGCCCCCCAGCGGCTGGGCACCCGCGCCTCGGTGATGCTGGCGGTTTCGAGCAGCACGTCGTAGACGCTGAGCATGAGCTTTCGCTTGTCCACGCCTGAACTCATGGTGGCGTTGCCTTGCGGGTCCAGGTCGACCATCAACACGCGCTGGCCCACGGCAGCCAAGCCCGCGGCCAAATTGACGGTGGTGGTGGTTTTGCCCACCCCCCCTTTTTGATTGGCAACACAGAAAATATGTGACATGGTTCGCGCCTTGTGTTGTGCAATAAAGGGTTACTTGGTCAGGACCAGGCGCAGGCCAAACGCAATCAGCAAGCCCCCCGCTGTCTTGTTCAGTGCTTGTGACAGCCAAGGCCGGGCCTTGACGCGCTCGGCCAAGCGGTGCGCCAGCAGCGTCAAGCACATGCCGTACAAGGCGGCCAATGCGGCGGCGGTCAAGGCCATCGCGGCAAAGGTGGACAAACTTGGCGTCGCAGACGGGTCCAAAAACAGGGGGAAGAACGCCATGTAAAACACGATCGCCTTGGGGTTGAGCAAGGTGATGAAGAAAGACTGCTTGAAATAAGCGCCCACTGGGATGTCCACCACGGGGGCTTGGCCGGGTTTGGCCAGGCACATCTTCAGCCCCAGCCAGGCCAAGTAGGCGGCACCCAGCCATTGGATGGCCGAAAACAGGGTGGGCGTGGTGAGCAATACTGTTGCGACGCCGGCCACGGCCAGCCATATCAGCACCTGGTCACCCGCGATGATGCCGCCGGTGGAGGCCAGCCCGCCACGGATGCCGCCCTTGGCCGTCGAGCTCAACAAGGCCAAGTTGCCCGGGCCTGGGATGAACAAAAAAACCACCACGGCCACCACATAGGCACCGTAATCTGACACACCGAACATGCACGCCTCTCGTTGCTGGGGCTGTGAGTGTAAAGCCTGGTGTGGCGCGCGCGGCGGCTGGCGTGTGTTTGCCTGCGTTTGTGGGGCTTGGGGTGTGGCGCTCACGCATCGATTGAGCCCGGGTTGGGGCGCTTGTTTCACATGAAACAACGGGGTTGGGCAAGCCCGGGGGGCGCAAACGCGCTGGTGCTGGCGGTCAGACGGGCGGCGTGGGCCGCATCCACACCAGGCAGCGCTGGGCATCGAGCCCGGGCACCTGGAGTTGTTCCACATGAAACACTTGTGCGCTTTGCCCCAGCTGGGCCACCTCGTCGTCGGGCGTCTTGCCCTTGAGTGCCAGCCAAACCCCGCCCGGTGCGAGCGCGGCAGCAGAGCCCTGCACAAAGTCTGCCAAAGACGCAAATGCGCGCGAGCACACCACGTCGAAGGGCGTGTGGATGTGCTCAACCCGTTGGTGTTGGCCGCGCAAGTTGGGCAAGCCCAGGCTGGCGGCGGCTTGCTGGACAAAGGCGGCCTTTTTGGCCACCGCGTCGACGCAGGTCACTTGAACGTGGGGGCAGGCGATGGCAATCACCACACCGGGCAGGCCAGCGCCAGCGCCCACGTCGAGCAACTGCACGGCGCTTTGCGTTGCGCTTGGCCCATCGGCGGGCGCGGCGGGGGTGGGCCGGGGGTCGTGTGATGGGGTGCTGGCGCGGTTGTTTTGCAAATGGCGCATGAGGGCAGGAACCACGGCCAGGCTGTCGAGCAGGTGCAGGGTCACCATGTCCATCGGGTCGCGCACGGCCGTGAGGTTATAGACTTTGGACCATTTGTGCAGCAAACCCAGGTAGG
>CANJUS010000238.1:0-3742 GCA_947477505.1 Comamonadaceae bacterium
CAACACGTCCACCCGCCCAAAAGCCTTCAGGGTCGCATCGACCAAGGCTTGCGCACCTGGTGGCGTGGCAATGTTGTCGAAGTTGGCCATGGCTTTGCCACCGGCTGCGGTGATCTCGTCCACCACGATCTGTGCGGCGGCCTGGTCACCGCCTTGACCTTGGACACTGCCACCCAAATCATTGACCACCACAATGGCCCCGCGCTGGGCCAAGGCCAAAGCGTGTGCTCGGCCCAAGCCACCCCCGGCACCGGTGACGATGGCCACGCGTTGGTCAAATCGAATGCTTTCTGCCATAGGGATCATTCCTTCATGGGACGCCATCATCCACGGTACATGGCTTCCACGTCGTCTCGGTATTTGGCGGCAATGCTCTCACGGCGAATTTTCATGGTCGCGGTGACTTCGCCATCATCGTGGTCGAGCTCTTTGGTCAACAGGTGAAACTTGCGCACATGTTGCACCTGGGGCATGCGCCGATTCACCGCCTCCACCTCTTGGGCCACCAAATCGCGCACCGCTGCATGTTCGGCCAAGCTTTTGAAGTTGGTGTAGGTGATGGCTTTCTCCTCGGCCCATTTGCCCACGGTCTCGCCGTCCACCTGAATCAAGGCGCTCACGAAGTGGCGCTTGTCGGCAACGATGATGGCCTCTTTGATGAAGCCAGAAAACTTGAGCATGTTTTCAATTTCACTGGGCGAGATGTTCTTGCCACCGGCGGTGATCATGATGTCTTTTTTGCGGTCGACAATTTTGATTTCTTGCTGCTGCGGCAAGTCCGGTGTGGGCACCCATTGGGCGATGTCACCGGTGTGCAACCACCCATCCGCATCCATCGCTTGGGCCGTGGCTTCGGGGTTGCGAAAGTAACCCTTGAACACCGTGGGGCCACGCAACAATAGCTCGCCATCTTCGGCCAAACGGGCTTCTAGCCCAGGGATGGGGTCGCCCACGGTCCCTAAAGGCGAACCGCTGTCGCGCTGCAAAGTGGCAATGCCAGCGGTTTCGGTCATGCCGTAGCCTTCGGTGATTTGCACCCCCACAATTCGAAAAAACCGCAACAAATCGGGCGACACCGGTGCCGCACCCGACATGGCCCGGCGGCACTCGCGCAGACCCAAAAAATTACACAAGGCCCGAAACACCAAGGCATACCAAAATGCGTAATGCGCTTTTTGTAGCCAGCGCCAAGTTCGGCGCGGCCGATCGGCAAACCCCTCAACCGCCGCAAACGCTTGTTCAAACAGCCATCGCTGAAAGGGGCTGGCCTCGCGCATTTTCAACACGATGGAGGCGTGCATTTTTTCCCAAATGCGTGGCACACCCAGAAAAATCGTGGGGGCAATTTCCCTCAAGTCGCTTTGCACGGTGCGAATCGATTCGGCAAAGTTCACCACCGCACCTGATTGCATGGGCAAGGAAATGGTAAATATCTGCTCGGCCACATGGCACAAGGGCAAATACGACAACATGGCGTCGTTGGCATCGCAGTGGTAGTAATGCTGTGCGCCCAAGGCCATGGCCGTGATGTTGCCGTAGGAAATCATGGCCGCCTTGGGCCGCCCCGTAGAGCCCGAGGTGAAAATCATCAACGCAATGTCATCGGGCACTTGCTGCGCCAAGGTGCTGGCCTGGGTTCGCTGCATGTGGTCTGGCGCAGCTTGCCCCAATTGACAAATGGCATCAAAACTTTGCCAAGCTGTATCGCGGTAGTGGCGCAAGCCCTTGGGGTCGATGACGATCATGAGTGGCGCAGCGGCCAGCTCGGGCATGGCTTCGAGCACCTTGTCAAGTTGCTCTTGGTCTTCGCAAACTACAGCACCCACGTCGGCCGCTTGCAGCAGGTAGGCCACCTCGGCGGCCGGGCTGGTGGGGTAAATGCCCACGGTCACCATGCCCACCATGCCGCAGCCCATTTGGGTGTACACCCATTCACAGCGGTTTTCACTGATGATGGCAATGCGCGACTGGGGTGGCAAGCCCAGGGCCATCAAACCCAAACCGAAATGGCGCGCTTGCTGTTCGTAATCGCGCCAGGTGATGGGCCCCCAAATACCAAAATCTTTTTGACGCAAGGCCACATCATTGGGTCGTTGCTGCGCCCAATGTTGCAGTTTTTGCGGCAAGGTCAGGTGGGTGAATTCGCTCAAGATAACCACCGCTTGCGCCGTTTGTAATGTTTCACGTCACGGAAACTGGCCAACTCCGACGCCCCTTCCGAATAGCCCAGGTAAAAGCGCTGCACATCGGCATCATTGCGCAAGCGCTCCACGGGGCCGCTGACCACGACTTTGCCGTTTTCCATGATGTAGGCCTCGCTGCAAATGCCAAAGGCGGCAAAGGCATTTTGTTCAACCAACAGCATGGCCACGCCTTGCTCGCGGTTGATGCGCGCAATGATGGCAAATATTTCTTCCACCACTTTGGGTGCCAGACCCAAGGAGGGTTCATCGAGCAAAATCAAATTGGGTTGCCCCACCAAAGCCCGGGAGATGGCCAACATTTGTTGCTCACCACCCGACAAATACCCGGCCCGTTGTTGGCGCCGTTCGGCCAAACGCGGAAAGTACTCGAACAATCGATCAAAGTCAGGTTTTGCCGCCCCCACCCGGCCTTTGAGGGCAGAGGTGGCAGCAATCAAGTTTTCTTCCACCGTGAGGTCTTCGAACACATGGCGGCCTTCGCGCACATGGGCAATGCCGCTGCGCGCGATCAAATGCGGCGCCATGCCATTCAGCGCCGCATTGGCCGCCCAAATTTCGCCACTGCGCACCTCGCCTTTTTCCAAGGGGAGCAGGCCCGACACCGCTTTGAGCGTGGTCGTTTTGCCTGCCCCATTGGAGCCCAGCAGCGCCACCATGGCACCTTTGGGCACGTGCAAAGAAAGGCCGCGCAACACCTGTATGGTGTGGTGGTAAACCACCTCGATGTTTTCGATGCGCAATGCAGCGTCTAAGACCTCTTCAGCCATGGTCATCAAGCGGTTTTGATCCAACCACTGGCGGGCTCAAACAATTTCGCATTGGCGTCAAAACGGTAAATGCGCCCGGTCGCAATTTGGTGACCTTTGAGGTTGACTGGCAGACCACTGATGCCGCCCGAGTCCCAATCGGTCAGGGTTTGCAGCGCAGCTTTCATGTTGGGGCCGGTGAGGGGCTTGTTGGCCTTCAACACACGCTCCATCACCTCAGAAAAGATCGCCCCCACCAACCAACCATGGGTGTAGAAGGTGCTCACGTACTTGATGTCAGGGCGGCGCTTTTGGGCAAATTGGTTCATGGTCACCATGGCCGGCGCATCTTTGGTGTCATGGCTGTAGCGGTATGGCATCACCCCCATCCAACCGTCGCCCACCGGTCCCATGGCTTCAGCGGTGGATTTGTCCATGCTCCAAATGGTTCCCATGAACTGGGTCCCGGTCATGCCCGCCTCGCGCATTTGGCGGATGAACTCCGGAATGGGCGCCAGCACATACCCGTGAAAGATCACATAGTCGGGGCGGGCGCGGCGCAGCTTGGCGACTTCAGCGGAGACATCCACGCTGCCAGGCTTGGTGACAATTTCTTGCACCACGTTGAGGCCCATTTTTTTGGCCCGCTCTTTGGTGGCCTCGATCGGGTCACGGCCAAACTCGGTGTCGCTGTAGACCAAGGCCACTGTGGGCTTGGTGCCGCCCTTGGCCTGGCTGTTGATGTACTCCAACAAAATGGCGCACATGGACGCATAGGTGGGCCCTGCCATG
>CANJUS010000239.1:0-3731 GCA_947477505.1 Comamonadaceae bacterium
ACCGAAATGCTGGCCCAGTTCAACCACGAAAACGCCCGCAGTCTGCAAGTGCTGCGTCAGTTCAAGAAGGTCGAGCTGCTGCGTCTGCCCAACGACGTGACCCGCGCATTTCGCCAGCTCAGCCCGGAGGTGTTGCGCGAGTCGGTCCAAAACGATGAGTTGGCCAAAGAAATCCACCGCAGCTACACCAGCTACTTGCAAAACCAACTGCGCTGGGCCGAAGTGGCCGACCGCGCTTACTGGCAGGCCCGCTACACATGAGTTTTCCCCTGGGCTGGGCGGCTGCGCCCGCCACAGAGACACCACAGCACGACGTTGCACGCGGCGTTGAGCGCCAACTCACGCGCATCCGGCGCGGGGTTTGGTTGGTCTTGGCCTTGTTGGGCGTGTTGTGGCTGACCTTGGCTTACCGCAGTTACCACTATGCAGAGCAAGAACAACGCACGCAGGTCAAAATTGCCGCCGCGTCGGTGCGCGCACAGCTGGACAACGCATTGCGCCACATGGACGACATCTTGGCCTATACCTATGCGGCGTTTGCACGGCATGGGCCCGGTCTGATCGACAGCGACACCTTGGCACAGGTGCGCGGGCGCCAGCAGCGCAACCCGTACCGACAGGTGTTGATCACGACCGCCGCGGGCGACCCCTTGCTGTCCATCCCGCCCCGGCCCATGGATGCGCCACTGCATGACATCGCCCAAGCGCAATCGCTCAACACCAGCGGCAACATCCTCAGCCATGTGGTGCAAGTCCAAGGCGAGGGCGTGCTTGCCCGCAGCATGGCCTTGAACTACAGCGACGGCACCTTTGCCGGCATGGCCGTGGCCTTGCTCGACCCCGAGTTGGTGCACTACACCTTCAAATCGGCCGACGGCAGCAACGCCCCGGCCATGCAGTTGCTGCTGGGCGCCACACCGCTGGGCAACGGCTGGGGCAATTTAGCCCCCCCGCGAGGCGCACCTAAGTTGATCTTGGCCACCGAAGCACCCGATTTGATGGTCCAAGCCTGGGTCAACCCGTCCACCGTGCTGCAAACTTGGTTGACGCAGTTGTGGTGGCCGAGCTTTTTCATGTGTTGGGTGGTGGGCTTGTTCTTGTGGGGCTCGCACAACCTGAGCCGATCGCTGCGCCAAGAACTGCACAGCCAGCGCCTGTCCGATCAACGCGCCATTGAAGCGCGGGTGCATGCCATGTTCATTGCCAACATCAGCCATGAAATTCGCACCCCCATGAACGGCGTGTTGGGCGCTTGTGATTTGTTGGCCGCCTCTGCCTTAGACCCCCAACAAACAGAATGGATCGGCTTGATGAGGCGCTCGGGCGAAAACCTGATGGGCATCATCAACGACATCTTGGATTTCAGCAGACTGGAGGCCGGCCACTTTCAGCTGGAGACCAAGCCCTTTGCCTTGCGCCAGGCCTTGAAAGACAGTTGCGCCGCGCTGGCCACCGCTGCAAAAGACAAGGGCTTGCGCTTTCACTGCGAACTGAGCATGGACGACAGCTTGTGGGTCAACTCGGACGCGGTGCGGCTGCGCCAAATCGTTCTCCACTTGCTGGGCAATGCCATCAAGTTCACCGACGCTGGCCAAGTGCAATTCAAAGCCCATTGGCACACCGGCCTCGCAGGCCCCCAACTGCACTTGCAGGTGCACGACAGCGGCATCGGCATGGACACCACCCAAATTGACCGCTTGTACAACCCGTTCCAGCAGGCCGACAGCTCGCACGCCAGGCGCTATGGCGGCACCGGTCTGGGCCTGAGCATCACACAGCACCTGGTGGGCTTGCTGCGGGGAACACTGTCGGTGCACAGCACCCCAGGGGTTGGATCGGTGTTTGACGTGCACCTGCCTTTGGCACTGGCCAACCCAGCCGCAGCCAACGATTCGCCCAGCGCTTTGCCAGCGCCCACACCCGCGCCCAGCGCGCCCGCGTCGGCCAACGCCCCCGCGCCTTTCAAAGGCACCAAAGTGCTGGTGGTGGAAGACCACCCGGTGAACCAAACCATCATCCGCGCCATGCTCACCCGCATGGGCTGTGAGATCGATGTGGCCGACAACGGCGTGCACGCCCTGCGTGCTTTTGAACAAAACATCTACGACCTGGTGTTGATGGATTGCCAAATGCCCGAGATGGATGGCTTTGAAACCACCCGTGCCATGCGCCGGCGCGAAGCCCTCAACCCCACGCTGGGCCGCGTGCCCGTGATTGCACTGACCGCATTGGCCATGCAAGGCGACGCCGAACGCTGCTATGGCGCAGGCATGGACGATTACCTGACCAAGCCCGTCCAAATCGACCAGCTCAGCGCCAAAATTGCGCACTGGCGTGAGCGCGACAACACGCCCATGGCCCCAGGCCTGGGCGCAGGCACAATGGGCCGCTGAACGGCACGCTTTGGTTCATTCGCCCAGGCCTCACCTGGGCACCCTCTGCGCGGCCACCCATCTGCACACACACCATGACCGCCCGCCGCCACCAACTCGATGCATTGGCCATCGGCTTGTTGCTGGGGTGCTGTTTCATTTGGGGCTTTCAGCAGGTCTTGATCAAGCAAACGCTGCCCGAGGTGGCCCCGGTTTTCCAAGCTGCGCTGCGCTTGATCGGTGCCACCCTGTGTTTGCTGCTGTGGTGCCGCTGGCGCGGCATTGCGTTGTGGCAACGCGATGGCAGTGGGCGCAGCGGCTTGCTGGCCGCCTTGTTGTTTGCCTTTGAGTTCGCCTGCATTTACCTGGGCCTGCGCGACACCAGCGCGTCCAGGCTGACCATTTTTTTATACACCGCACCGTTTTGGGTGGCCGCTTGCGTGCCCCTGCTGGTGGCAGCCGAGCGACTGCGCCCCGCCCAATGGATGGGCCTGGTGTTGGCATTTGGCTCGGTGGGCTTTGCGCTGCAAGACGGCTGGAGCGCACGCGCCGACAACCCCTTGCAGTGGCGCGGCGACTTGCTCGGCCTGATGGCCGGCGCCCTGTGGGGCCTGACCACGGTGACCATCCGCACGACGCGGCTCGGCCAGGTCGGTGCCGAGAAAATGCTGCTCTACCAAATTGGCGGCAGCGCCTTGATCTTGCCCCTCATCTCACTGGCCATGGGTGAGACCTGGAACTGGGACATGCCCGCTTGGGCCTGGGGATCGCTGGCCATCCAAAGCGCGTTGGGTGCCTTTGTGACCATCTTGATTTGGATGTGGCTGCTCGGCCACTACCCGGTGACGCGGGTGAGTGCGTTCTCGTTCTTCTCGCCCCTGTTTGCCTTGGTGGTGGCCAACCTGTGGCTCGACGAGCCGTGGTCGGTCAGCGTGGTGGTGGCCCTGATCGGCGTGGCCGCTGGCATTGTGTTGGTCAACCGACCGGCGGCAACGGCCTCATCGGCGCAGACAAACTAATCGCCTTTATGGGGGCGTGCTAGCTTGACCTGCTCAAACTGCAACACGCTGCGTTTCCCGAATAAGCACCTCTGCAGGAATGTGCAATCCGTCACTGAGCCTGCGAATCATGTTCAGCGACAAGCAACGCTTGTGACTCAAAACCCCATACACGCGGTTGAGTGGGCCGAAGTAGGGCACCACGTCATTCACCGTCAAGTTGGACTGCTCCATGCGAAATTTGATCGCCTCAAACGGGCCGGGTGGGTCAATGGGGTGATGTTTCGCCTCATAAGCTTGCACCAGTGTGCCCAGCACATCCTGTCGCTCGCCCTCAGGGGAGTCGACAGCGAGGCCAAGG
>CANJUS010000240.1:0-3705 GCA_947477505.1 Comamonadaceae bacterium
AAGTCCAGCGGTGCACGGGGCAGACGATGTTGCCTGAGGCGCTGGCGGCATTTTGGGGGGCGTTCAGGTTGCCGCGCCCTTTGAGCATCACGGCCTGCCGGTGCCTGCATATATTAGAGATCAACTCCACCCCTTGGGCGGTGCGCACCAAGGCCCGGCCCTCGCCCTCTTGGGGCAAGGCCGCAAAGTCGCCCAGCTCGGGCACGCTCAATTCGTGCCCCACATATCGGGGCCCGCCTTGAAAGATGGTCGCCATCTCGCGCTCAAACAGCGCCGTGTCAAAGTAGCTGGAAACTGGTAGTTGGCTTGCGGCCTGCTGCAGTTGAAGACTTAAATCAGACATGATTGACCTGACCAAAGACTCCCCACAGGGAGAGGTGGAAAAAGCCTGTCACGCTGTGACAAGCCAGGGGGGGTGGATTCTAACCCGCGCCACCTGTCCACATAACCACAGTGTTTCCTGCGCCATGCAAAGGTGCCAAGTGTCAATAGAATGAGCGATATTTCGCCAATCTATACCATGCCCAAAGCCCCTGCCACCCCCTCAGCCACCCCAGCGCTGGCGCCTGTCAGCTACGAAGCCGCCGTGCAAGAACTCGAAGCCTTGGTGGCCGGCTTGGAGGGCGGGCAGTTGCCGCTCGATCAACTCATCGTGAGTTACCAACGCGGTGCCGAACTGCTGGCTTTTTGTCAGTCCAAACTGCAACAGGTGGAGCAACAGATCAAAGTGCTCGACGAAGGCGTGCTCAAGCCATGGACTCCCAACCCATGAGCCCAGCAGACCCGGCGTTTCGCGCTTGGACAGCCCAATGCTTGGCCCAGGTGGAGGCGGCCTTGTCCGAATGGGTGCCGCTGTCTGCGCCCGCGGGATTGGGCGAGGCCATGCGCTACGCCGTGCTTGACGGGGGCAAGCGGCTGCGCCCCTTATTGTGTTTGGCCGCAGCGCGCGCGATCGCGGGTGCACAGGGTTCGCCTGCGGCGTTGCGTTCGGCCTGCGCGGTGGAGCTGATCCATGCGTATTCACTGGTGCACGACGACATGCCGTGCATGGACAACGATGTGCTGCGTCGGGGCAAGCCCACGGTGCACATCGCTTTTGGGCAGGCGCAGGCCTTGCTCGCTGGCGATGCTTTGCAGGCCTTGGCCTTTGAGTTGCTGACCCCCGATGACGCC
Source organism: Comamonadaceae bacterium (assembly GCA_947477505.1). Taxonomy (GTDB): domain Bacteria; phylum Pseudomonadota; class Gammaproteobacteria; order Burkholderiales; family Burkholderiaceae_C; genus Limnohabitans. The sequence goes on from CANJUS010000240.1 coordinate 1,174, forward strand.
AGCGTGTCACTGGATGTGCAAGCCCAACTGTGCCGCGCCTTGGCGCGCGCGGCCGGCCACCACGGCATGGCCGGTGGGCAAGCGATTGACTTGGCCCATGTGGGCCAAGCGATGGGGGAGGCGGCCTTGCGCGACATGCACAAGCGCAAAACCGGTGCCATGCTCGAAGTCAGTGTGCACATGGGCGCTGTGAGCGCTGGGGCAGATGCCAAAACATTGGGCTGCCTAGAGCGCTACGCGCAAGCCATTGGGCTGGCCTTTCAGGTGGTGGACGATATATTGGATGTGACCGCTGATTCGGCCACCCTGGGCAAAACCGCTGGCAAAGACCAGGCCAACGAAAAGCCCACCTTTGTGTCATTGTTGGGGCTGGATGGGGCCAAAACCCAAGCCCAGGCCTTGTTGCAAGAGGCCTTACAGGCGCTGGACCAAGCCGTTTTGCACGATGATGGGGGCTTGCGCGCCTTGGCCCACATGGTGGTGCAAAGAGACCATTGAGATAATGCGATATGCCCACCATACTTGATGCCATTGAATCGCCCGCCGATGTGCGGCGACTGCCGCGCACCTCGTTGCCCACGCTGGCCAATGAGTTGCGCGCTTTTTTGCTCGAAAGCGTGTCCAAAACCGGCGGGCATTTGAGCTCCAACCTGGGCACGGTGGAGCTGACCGTGGCGCTGCACTATGTGTTCAACACCCCGCACGACCGACTGGTGTGGGATGTGGGCCACCAAACTTACCCACACAAAATATTGACCGGGCGGCGCGATCGCATGGCCAGCTTGCGCCAGATGGGCGGGATCAGTGGTTTTCCGCGCCGCAGCGAAAGCGAGTACGACGCGTTTGGTACAGCACACTCGTCCACCAGCATTTCGGCGGCTTTGGGCATGGCCATGGCGGCCCAGCAAAAGGGCGACAAGCGCCACGCTGTGGCCATCATTGGCGACGGCGCCATGACCGCTGGCATGGCCTTTGAAGCGCTCAACAACGCGGGCGTGGCCGCAGCGAATTTGCTGGTCATCCTCAACGACAACGACATGTCCATCAGCCCACCGGTGGGTGCGCTCAACCGCTATTTGGCGCAGTTGATGAGTGGGCGCTTTTACACAGCGGCCAAAGACCTGGGCAAGCAAGTGCTCAAAGGCGCACCCACGCCTTTGTTCGAACTGGCCCGCCGCTTTGAAGAGCAGGCCAAGCACATCGTTACCCCCACGACCTTGTTTGAAAAGTTTGGCTTTAACTACATCGGCCCAATTGACGGCCATGATTTGGACGCCCTCATCCCCACGCTGGAAAATCTGCGCAACCTGCCAGGGCCGCAGTTTTTGCATGTGGTCACCCGCAAAGGGCAGGGATACGAGTTGGCCGAACGCGACCCGGTGGCCTACCACGGTCCGGGCAAGTTCGACCCCAAAGTGGGCTTGACCGCCCCGGCGGTGGCCCCCAAAACCACCTTCACCCAAGTGTTTGGCCAGTGGTTGTGCGACATGGCCGAGCAAGATCCCAAATTGGTCGCCATCACCCCGGCCATGCGCGAGGGCTCGGGCATGGTGGAGTTTCACCGGCGCTTCCCTGAGCGCTACCACGACGTGGGCATTGCCGAGCAACACGCACTGACCTTTGCCGCTGGTTTGGCTTGTGAGGGCCTGCGCCCGGTGGTGGCGATTTACTCGACCTTTTTGCAGCGCGCGTATGACCAACTGATCCACGATGTGGCCTTGCAAAAGCTGCCCATGGTGCTGGCGTTGGACCGCGCGGGCTTGGTCGGTGCCGATGGGGCCACCCATGCCGGGGCCTATGACATCGCGTTTTTGCGCTGCATCCCCAACGTGAGCGTGGCCTGTCCGGCAGATGAGAACGAGTGCCGCCAATTGCTCACCACCGCGCACCAACAAGACCACACGGTGGCCGTGCGCTACCCACGCGGTGCGGGTGTGGGTGTGGCCATCGAACCGGGCTTGAACCCCTTGCCGTTTGGCAAAGGTGACATGCGCCGCCAAGGAAAAGGTGTGGCGATTTTGGCGTTTGGCACCTTGCTCTATCCGGCTTTGCAAGCGGGTGGTGCGCTCAATGCCAGCGTGGCCAATATGCGCTGGGCCAAACCCCTGGACACCGAATTGCTGCTGGAATTGGCGCGCACCCATGAGGCTTTGGTCACAGTGGAAGAGGGCTGCACCATGGGCGGTGCGGGCTCAGCGGTGATGGAAGCACTCAACCATGCGGGCGTGACCAAACCCGTATTGGCGTTGGGTTTGGGCGACTTTTTCACCGAACACGGCGACCCGGTCAAGTTGCTGGCCCAACAAGGCTTGGACGCAGCGGGCATCGAGGCGAGCGTGCGCCAACGCTTTGCCGCTTGGGTGGCAGCCGAACCTTCGGTCACCCCGCTCAAACTGGTGAGTTAAGCCGCTCTATTGAGTCGCCCCTTGCGGTCAATGCGGTGGGCAGCTTGAGCAGACTTCAATCTTTTTGAGCTTTTTTTGAAAAGCGACAAGATTAGGGAAAACCCGTAACAGGTGTCCTGCATGTGAC
>CANJUS010000241.1:0-3663 GCA_947477505.1 Comamonadaceae bacterium
CGGGGCCGGGCTGGCCGCACCGCAAATCGGCGTCGACTTGCAGGTGGTGATATTTGGCAGCGGTCAAATCAATCCCCGCTACCCGGATGCCCCGCCCATCCCCGAAACGATCTTGATCAACCCCACTTTGACCGCCTTGGATTCGCTAGAGAGCGAGGATTGGGAGGGGTGCTTATCGGTCCCGGGTTTGCGAGCGGTGGTGCCGCGTTGGCAGCGCATCCGTTATCAAGGCATGGATGCCCATGGCTTGGTCATCGACCGCGTGGCAGAAGGTTTTCACGCCCGCGTGGTGCAGCATGAATGCGACCACCTGATTGGCAAGCTGTACCCGATGCGGGTGCGCGACTTCAGCCGATTTGGCTACACCGATGTGCTGTTTACTGGCATCAGCGCCTTGGAAGACGACTGATTGCAGACCTATACGCTGAGGGCTTGCAGCAGTTCGGTTTCGATGTCAATTTGGCTGCGGTTGTGTTGCAGCGAGGGGCCGTCGATCAAAAAGGTGTCTTCCACCCGCTCGCCCAGGGTGGAAATTTTGGCCAGTTGCAAATGAATTTGGTGCCGTGCCAAGACCCTGGCAACGCCATACAACAAACCCACCCGGTCACTGGCCGAGACACTGAGCAGCCAGCGCTGCGCTTTTTCATCGGGCTGCAAACTCACCCGAGGTGCAATCGGGAAATTTTTAACCCGCCGTGATACACGCCCATGGCTGGCCGCGGGAAGCGGTCCCGCCAAGGCCAAGGTATCGGCCAAATCTCGCTCGACCATGGTGCTCAATTCGCGGTAATGCTCGCTCATGTGCGGGGTCACGACCTGAAAGGTGTCCAAGGCCCTGCCGTTGGGGGCGGTGTAAATTTTCGCGTCTTGGACGCTGATGCTGTGGTGGTCGAAATAACCGCAAATGCGTGCGAATAAATCGGGCGCATCAGGTGCAAACACCAAAATTTGCAAGCCCTCGCCTGTGGGCGAGGGGCGGCAACGCACCATGGGCGGCGGTGTTTGGTCTGGGTTTTGGGCCAACCAACGCGACAGTTGACGTGTGTGCCAAGCAATCTCTTGGGCATCGTGGCGCATGAAATAACCCACATCAAGGGAGTCCCACAAAGTCTTGTGTGCTTCGTGGGGCAGGGCATGCAAGGCCAGGTTTTCCAGCGCCTCGCGCTTGCGCGCCTCCACCACCGAGTCGGGGTCGGGTGCCCGACCACCCAGGGCGCGGGCGGTGTACTTGTACAGATCTTCGAGCAATTTGCCCTTCCAGGCGTTCCACACCTTGGGACTGGTGCCTCGGATATCGGCCACCGTCAACAGGTACAGCGCCGTCAATCGGCGTTCGCTGCCCACACGCTGCGCAAAATGGCCAATCACCTCTGGATCGTTGAGGTCCTCTTTTTGCGCCACATGGCTCATGGTCAGGTGCTCGCTGACCAAAAATTCAATCATGCCCGCGTCTTCTGCGCCGATGTGGTGGGTTCGGCAAAAACGGCGAACTTCACTGCGCCCCTCCACCGAATGGTCTTTGCCTCGCCCTTTGGCAATGTCGTGAAAAAGTGCCGCCACATACAAAAGCCAGGGCTTGTCCCAGCCACTGGCCAGTTGAGAGCAAAAAGGATATTCGTGGGCATGCTCGGCAATGAAAAAGCGCCGCACATTGCGCAGCACCATCAAAATATGCTGGTCAACCGTATAGACATGAAACAAGTCGTGCTGCATTTGTCCCACAATGCGGCGAAATGTCCAAAGGTAACGACCCAACACCGAGGTTTGGTTCATCAGTCGCATGGCATGGGTGATGCCCAAGGGCGACTGCAATATGCGCACAAACATGGCGTGGTTGGCCTGGTCTTGGCGAAACTCGGCGTCCATCACCGGTCTGGCGTTGTACAGCGCACGCAAGGTGCGTGAAGACAGGCCTTTGATCCCGGGGGTGGTTTGGTAAACCCAGAACGTCTCCAAGATGGCGTGCGGTTGCTGCAGGTACAGGTCATCGGTGCGCACATCGAGCATGCCCGACTTGTTGGCAAACCGCTCGTTGATGGGGTGTGGCGTGTGGTCTCCGGGAATCAGTTGCTCCTCTAAATTGAGCACCACAATTTGGTTGAGCTGGGTGACGGCTTTGGCGGCCCAGTAATAGCGCTTCATCAAGGCTTCACTGGCTTGTCGGGCGTGAACCGTTCCGTCGCCGCTGTGGCCCAGACCCAAGCGCAAACCCAAAGCACTTTGCAGGTCAAATACCAACCGGTCTTCGCGCCGATTGGCTTGCAGGTGCAGCAAGACTCGCACCAAGCTCAACCATTGTTCGTTGCGGGTGAGTTGGCGTGCCTCGTGAGCGGTGACCAACCCACTGTGCGCCAACTCTGGCCAACTGTGACCCAGGCCTGCGGCTTTGGCCACCCATTTCAAAATGTGCAGGTCGCGCAAGCCCCCCGGTGACTCTTTGCAATTGGGCTCCAATGCGTAGGGCGTGTTCTCATATTTGGTGTGGCGTTGGCGCATCTCGAGTGTTTTGGCCACAAAAAACGCTTTCGCGTCCATGGCCTGCGCAAAATGCTGTTGGAATTGCTCGAACAAGCGCACTTGACCGCACACCCAGCGCGCTTCCAGCAAAGAGGTTTGTACGGTCACGTCCTTGGCCGACTCTTGCAGACACTCGGCGATGGTGCGCACGCTCGAGCCCACCTCCATGCCCGCGTCCCAGCATTGGCTGATGAAACGCTCGACTTGGCCTCGCAAGGCGTCGTCCTTTTCCAGCGCCACTTCGGCGGGGATCAGCACCAAGACGTCCACGTCTGAGTAGGGGTACAGCTCGCCACGCCCATAGCCGCCCACAGCGACCAAGGACATGGTGTCGGCCAAACCACATTGAATGAACAACTGGGTCAAGGTTTGATCGTTGAGCGCGCACAGCGCGTGCAAGAAATGGCTTACCCGACGCAGGCTGATGGGGCCTTGTGTCAGGTCCGCCAGCAAGGCTTTCTTGGCCACCCGGTGTTGCGCGTCATGGGAAACCATGGAGGAGGGTCAGCAGCTGGTGGTGGCGACAAAGTCGGGCAGGGCGGGGCTGCCCTCTGACAAGGTCAATACTTCATAGCCCGTGGGGGTGACCAAAATGGTGTGCTCCCATTGGGCTGACAGAGAGTGGTCGCGCGTGACAATGGTCCAACCATCGCCCAACTCTTTGATGTCGCGCCGCCCCGCATTGATCATGGGTTCGATGGTGAAGGTCATGCCGGGCTGAAGCTCTTCCAAAGTACCGGGCTTGCCGTAGTGCAAAACCTGCGGGTCTTCGTGGAATTTTTGTCCAATGCCGTGTCCGCAAAATTCACGCACCACTGAAAAGCCATGGCCTTCAGCGAAACGCTGGATCGCAAAACCAATGTCGCCCAGGCGCACGCCAGGCTTGACTTTGACAATGCCGTGCCACATGGCGTCATAGGTCAATTGACACAAGCGCTTGGCGGCAATAGAGGCCTCACCGACACCAAACATGCGGCTGGTGTCGCCGTGCCAACCGTCTTTGATCACGGTGATATCGATGTTGATGATGTCACCACGCTTTAAGGCTTTGTCGCTGGGGATGCCATGACAGACTTGGTGGTTGACGGAAGTACAAATTGACTTGGGGTAAGGCTTGTACCCCGATGGCGCATAGTTCAGCGGTGC
>CANJUS010000242.1:0-3656 GCA_947477505.1 Comamonadaceae bacterium
CGAGCACCTGCTTGTTGGCCCGGATTTCGTCGGGCGTGCCAATGGCCAACACCTGCCCCTCCACCATGACCATGATGCGGTGGCACAGGCCCATGACAAAGTCCATGTTGTGCTCGATCACCACAAACGAGCCTTTGCGCTCTTGGTTGAGCTGCTTGAGCAAGCGGGCAATGCCGCCCACCAAAGCCGGGTTGACCCCCGCGCAAGGCTCGTCGAGCAGCACCACATCAGGCTCGCTCATGAAGGCCATGGCGATGTCGACCAATTTTTGCTGGCCGTAGCTCAGCTCCCCCGCCTTTTGGTGGGCCACGTGGGCAATGCGAAATTGAGCGATCAAGGCATCCGCTTTGTCACCCAACTGCGAGTCGCTGGGGGAGAACAATCGCCCCGCCATGGAGCCTCTGTGCTCTTGGGCGGCCACGATCAGGTTGTCGCGCACACTCATCTTGCCAAACACCTGCAGGCTTTGAAAGGTGCGCCCCACGCCCAAACGGCTCAAGGCCAATGGCCCCAAGCCGGTCACATCTTGGCCGTTGAGTTCGATGCGCCCCTCATCGGGGCTGATTTGCCCCAGCATGCTGTTGAACAGCGTGGTTTTGCCCGAACCATTGGGGCCAATGACACCGAAAATTTCGCCCGACTGGACTTCAAACGAGACGCCCCCCACGGCTTGGATGGCGCCATAGGCTTTTTTCAGCTGGGTGACTTTCAAGACAGGATGGTTCATGCCACACCCCCGCTGTGTGCGGCGACACGCCGCTGCTCAGAGGCCCGCCGTGACTGGCGCCGTGCCCGCCAGCGATCGGGGATGCTGAGCAATCCATCGGGCAGCCAAATCATCAGCAACACCACCGCCGAACCAAACACCATCAGGTACCAGCCCTGGGCAAAGCGCAACCACTCGGGCAAGATCACGCCCACAGCCGAGCCCAAAATGGGCCCCAAAAAGTAGCCTGGCCCGCCGACCACCACCATCAGGTACATCATGATGGACGCACCCACGGTGAACAAGGCCGGGTCGATGAACTGCACCTGGGACGCATACAAACCACCGGCCACACCGGCGTAAGCCGCGCCGACGGCAAAGCTCATCAAGGTGTAGGCGCGGGTGTCCACGCCCAGGCTCTCAGCGCGGATCGGGTTGTCGCGCAAGGCGGTGAAGGCCTTGCCCCAGGGCGAGCGCAGCATGGCCCACAGCAAAGCGGCCAGCAGCACCGTCATGGCCAACACAAACCGGTAATAGGCCAAATTGCCATCCAAGCTGAGGTCACCCAAACTGGGGCGTGCAATGTTGTTGATGCCAAAGGTGCCACCGGTGAGCCACTCTTCATTGCGCATGACCAACCACATGGCGGTGTTAAAGCCCAATGTGGCAAAGGCCAAGTAAATGGTTTGCACGCGCAATGCAGGAAAGCCCACGATCAGGCCCACCACAAAGCACAACAAAGCACCGGTGGGCAAGGCCAGCCAAAAGCCCAAGCCGGCCTTGAGGAAAAGTGCCACCGTGTAGGCACCGATGCCAAAAAAGGCCGCATGCCCCAGCGACTTTTGTCCAGCGTACCCCACCGTCAGGTTCAAGCCCATGGTGGCGATGATGAACACCAGCCAGGTGGTGAACAAATGGATGCCGTAATTTTTAAAGTACGCCGGGGCCACCACGAGAACCACCAACAGGGCCAAGCCCAACCATGCATTTATTTTTTTCATACCTTGCGCTCCTCTTTGCGCCCGAGCAAGCCTTGGGGTTTGAACAAAATCACCACCATGAAAATCACCAAGGCCACGGCGTCCTTGTAGGCTGACGAAATGTAGGCCGCGGCCAGGTTCTCGCTCACCCCCACCAACAAGCCCCCCAGCAATGCGCCGCGCGAGTTGTTAAAGCCACCGATGATGGCGGCAAAAAAAGCCTTGGTGCCCAGGCTCTCGCCCATGTCAAATTTGGCCAGGTAAGTGGGCGTGACCAGCAAGGCCGCCGCTGCGGCCAACACCGCGTTAATGGCAAATGTATAGAAGATCATGCGCGGCACATCGATGCCCAGCACCGCCGCGCTTTCGGTGTTTTGCGCCACCGCTTGCATGGCCCGCCCCGTCACCGTGCGGTTGAGAAAGGCCTGGGTCAACAGCACCAAACACAGGGCAAATACAAAGGTGCCGATGTCCGAGCCCGACACATTGACCCCTGCCACATTCAACACCACGTCGGGAAAGACCTGTGGAAACGGTTGCGGCTCCGAGCTGTACCCGGCACGCACCCCATTGCGCATGGCGATTGACAAGCCAATGGTGGCCACCACGATGGGCATCATGCCGTGCTTGAACAAGGGGTCGACCAAGCCGCGCTTGAACAACCAACCCAGCAACAACACCGCCACGCCGCAGGCCAGCAAAAAGGCCAGCGTCAGGGGCAGGCCCTGGTGCAGCATGATGACCATCACAAAGGCGGGCAACATGACAAATTCACCCTGGGCAAAGTTGATGGTGCCCGACGCCTGCCACAGCAAGGTGAACCCCAGCGCGGCCAAGGCATAAATGCAGCCAGTGGCCATGCCACTGAAAAACAACTGAAGAAAATCGGTCATGCTGCTCTACCAGTCAAAAAAACGTGCCGGGTTGTCCCACATCATCTGCTGACATTGTTCGGGACTGAACCAGCGCTCGATGAGCTTGAGCATGGGCCCGTAGTCCAAGCGCGATGTGGCGCGCAAATACGGCCAGTCCGACGCCCAAATGCAGCGGTCGGCACCAAACATCTGCCAAACGCGCTGCACATGGGCTTGCGCATCGTCAAACGGAAACCCCTGGTCAGAGAACTTCACAAAACCCGATACCTTGATCACACCCAAGCCACTGTCGGCCAGTTGGGCCAAGGCTTGCAAGCCCGGTGCTTGGGCGCCATCGGCCAGCCGTGGCCGCCCAGCATGGTCAATCATGCAGCGCACCTGTGCGCGCAAGATGCGCGGCAGCAAGACCACCAACTGGTCGGCGCTGACTTGGAACTGCGCCCACATCCCCAGGTCGGTCAAACGCTGCAACAAGGGATCGATGTCGTTGTAAAAATCCAGCCCATGAAACGATGGGTTGAAGGCAATGCCCACAATGCCTTGCGATTGCAAGGCGTGCAACGCCGCCGTGGAGGTGTCGGCTTGGACCACCGCAATGCCTTTGAAGCGACCCCCGCCTTGGGCGATGGCGTCCAGCAAGCAACGGTTGTCTGTGCCGTAACCCGAATTGGGCCCCACCAGCAAGGCGTGGCGCACGGCATAGGTGTCCATCACGTGGGCAAAGTAAGCCGCCGTGCCCACCTCTTGCCCCTGCGGGTGATAGGCCACCTCGAGCGGGTACGGGAAGCGCTGCGGATCGAGCACATGGCAGTGCCCATCGATCTTGGGCAGATCGAAGATGCTCATACAAGTTCCATCCAAAAGTGAACCCCCACCAGTGGGCTGGGGTTGCCCAGGCCTGGCCTGCAAAGGGCGCGTGGTCTGGTGGCCATGCGCGCTGGCAGGTGGCAGCCTTGGGCAGGCGCTTTACTTTTTGTTCATCGGGGGCAGGGTTTCGGCCACCACGGTTTTTCCATTGCGAATTTCGGTGATGAAGCTTTCACGGTCAATGTCGCCTTTGTCGTCAAAGCACACGTCCATCAACACGCCGGGGTA
>CANJUS010000243.1:0-3652 GCA_947477505.1 Comamonadaceae bacterium
CCGCCTTTGTCATACACCGTCAAGGCCGTGCTTTTGTTATAGGTGTTGGGGTCGTTGCGGTTGAAGTCGGTGTTGATCACCTTGGCGTCAGCAGGAAAGTTCAAGCCCAATTGCACCAGGGATGTTTCGCGCGCTTGACCAGTTGTTTTTTGCGGGATGCTCAACACGTTTTGGTCGTTCAAGTTGGCCTTGCCCGAGCTGTCAACCGAGGCCGCCATCAAACGTTGGCCAGCGGAGTTGACCACGTTGTACTGGTCGTTCATCATGAACGCGCCATTGCGGGTGTAAATGTCTTGAAAGCCGTCGGCCGATTTGAGCGGGAAAAAACCGTCGCCGGTAATGGCCAACTCCAAGGTGTTGGACGAGAAACTCACGTTGCCCTGGCTGAACTCTTGGGTCACGCGCTTGAGCGACACACCCTGGCCCACCGTAGACGATGCTTTTTGCAACGGTGAGGTGGCGAAAATATCACCAAAGTCCGTGCGCGAGCGCTTGAAACCAATGGTGCCCGCGTTGGCAATGTTGTTGGCGGTCACGCCAAGTTGTGCGGTGGCGGCATTCAAACCGGTCAGGGCGGTAAAAAAGGACATGGTGTGTTTTCTCCGAAATGTCTTGAAATATCTTCAGGGGTTCAATAGCCGACGCGCTTGACGTCCACCAAGTTGACGGTTTTGCCGCCGGCAACTTGCAGCAACCAGGTGTTGTCACCGGTGCCTGCGTTGCTCACGCCAGTGACCACCGACATCGTGTTGACGGTGACTGGCCCGGTTTTGCCCAGGGCGGTGGCCTTGGCCGCAAAACGGTATTTGCCATCGGGCAAGGGGGCGCCGGCGTTGTCGGTGCCGTCCCAGTTGATTTGAGCGTCTCCAGCTGTTTGCGGGCCATAGGTCATGGTTCTGACCACACGGCCCATGTCGTCCTGCACGTCAACTTGAATGCCATCGGCACCTGCTGGCAATGTGATGGTGGCGTTAACCGATTGGCCGTTGGCATTGACTGCCCAACCGTCTGGTACGGCCACTTTGCGCCCGATCAGGGCAGCGCCCGACATCATCCGGTCGGCTTGCATATTGGAGACCATGGTGTCCATGCTGGTCTTCATGGCGGTGGTGGCCTCTAACTGTGAGAACTGGGCCAACTGGGCCACAAAGGCCTCGTTTTTCACAGGGTCCAATGGGTTTTGATTTTTCAACTGGGTGGTGAACAGTGTCAAAAACTGTTGCTGACCTATTTGCTCTTTGACCGGTGTGGCCTTTTGTTTGGCCTGGTAGTCTGAATAGCTGACGATGCCATTGGGCAGTGCGGCGGCGGATGTGGTGGCCATGGTGTTTGTCTTTCAGGTCAATTACGCTTTGGTGATGTCAATGGTGCGCATCATCAATTGGCGGGCGGTGTTGATCACTTCAACGTTGTTTTGATAAGAGCGCGATGCGGCCATCATTTCGACCATCTCTTGCATCTCGTTGACGTTGGACAAGTACACAAACCCGTTTTTATCGGCCATGGGGTGGCTGGGGTCGTACAAGCTGCGAATGGGGGTGGGGTCGTCCACGATCTGGTCGACCTTCACACCACCTTGGTTGGGGAACGCGCGGTTGGTCATCTCTTCGCTGATCAATGCTTTGAACACTGGGCGCTTGGCGCGAAAGGCATCGGCATCGCTGCCAGCCATCGTGGTGGCGTTGGCCAAATTGGATGCCGTGGTGTTGAGCCGAATGGTCTGCGCATTCAGTGCAGTGCCGGCAATGCCAAATACGCTGTCAAGGCTTCTCATGGTTTATCACTCCCCTTTGAGGGCTTTGCGGATAGAGCCAATGCGGTTTTCCAGAAACTGCAAGGTGGCTTGGTAGTCGGAGGCGGCTTTACCGTATTGGGCTTGCTCGACGTTGATCTCGACCGTGTTGCCGTCAAACGAGCTGTTGAAGGGCACCCGAAACCGCATGCCGTTGTCGGGCGCTTCGGCCAAGGCCGCGTAATGTTTGTCGTGGGTGGCGTTCAGATACTCTTTGCCAGCCTCTTTGAGCATGGCCTTGAAGTCGAGATCTTCAGCTTTGAAATTGGGGGTGTCGGCGTTGGCAATGTTGCGTGCCAACACCTCCATGCGCTGGCTCCTGACTTGCAGGGCTTTCTCATGGATGCCAAATGCGTTTGAAAACAGATTCATCGCCATTCCTTTGCCAACACATCACCGCTTTTGCGGTCCCGGCCCTCAAGCTTGAGAACCTCGGGTCGATATTTGCAAGAGTTGTGCCATGGAGTTTTGACACTGGCCAAGCCCTGTTTCAGGGTTTTGGCGGCAAGCCCTGTCCGCTTTTCATGTGGGGCGGCAATGCTTTGCCGCCAAGTGCATCAGCGGATTTCGTTGTTGGCTTGGTATGCACTGACCCGTATGGCTTGCGCACGGGCGGCCGCTGCCGCGGGGTTGCCCTCGGCCTTCAAACCCAGCCTATCGTTGGCGTTTTGATGCAAGCCCTGCAAGATCGACGCCCTGGTGATGGGCGCCTTGGTGTCGCGGTTGACATGTAAATAAGGGGCTTGTGGGCCAGCAATATTGAGGCTCACGTCCGTGCGGGGTTCATTGCGCGCGGCCGGTGTGAGCACGGTGAGGTACAAGTCGTCCAGACCCGCAGGGCCAAAGTTCTTCAAACCAGTGTCGTCAAAGTATTTGCTCACCATGTCCAACTGCTGGAGCACGCTGTGGCCCAAGATGGCACGCGGATTTTGTCCAAAACCTGCGCTGGCCGCGCCCCGGTCAGGCCCATCACAGAACTGGATGATGCCGTGGCACCGGTTGTTGGTGGAGCGCGGGTTCATGCCATCGCTCTCCATGAGGGTCAGGCGCGCAAAATCATCGGGCTTGAACTTGTGCTCTTTAGACAGTTGCAAGATTTTGTCCATCACGGCTTGTTTTTCATGTGGGGGAATAAACCCCTTGGTGACCGCACGCTCGAGTGTTTTGTCCAAAACGGGGTGGGCACTGACATTGCCGCGCGCCTCCAACTGGACTTGCGCGGTGGCGGACACCCCCGTTTGTGCCGGGTTGGGGTTGGGGGTCGCGGGCTTGCTCATGCCCGCCGTGTTTTGAACATCTGCTGGGCTGGCGTTCAAGGCCTGTTGCAGGGCCGAGAGGTTGATCCGCTGGCCAGGGTAAATCAGGTTGGCATTGGCCAAGTTGTTGCCTCGGGCCACCTCTTGGGCCAAGCGCATCGATTCGGTTTGGCTGACGTTTTTCCCAGAAGAGGCCATGAACTGGCGCACGATGCCGCTCAAGGTGTCGCCAGACTGCACAGACACACTGGCGGTTTGCGGTCCCAGGATGCTTGTCGAGTTTCCGCCAGCACCCATTTGTTGGGCTTGGGTCAATGCCCGCTGAAACCCAACGCCCGTGGACTGCCCATAAGACTGGGCTCGCAATTGCGTTTGCAGATGATTTAGATTGATGTGTGAGGTTTTAACGAGAGCTTTTGGGTCAATCACTGGGTTCATGGTGCGCTCGGTAAGGGTTGATTTTTTCTGGCATCGAAATTGCATTCGGGTGCTTTGTCTTCAACAATTTGTCAAAACTTCAACACCCTCACCCAGATACTTGCAAATGCTGTGCCCACCCCAAACCAACCGCACAGATGGGTTTAACCCAAGGGTCCCCCCGAAG
>CANJUS010000244.1:0-3652 GCA_947477505.1 Comamonadaceae bacterium
ACACCCCTGGTGACCCGTTCAGGGGGTGACCGATATGTGCCACTGAGTTGCAGCAGACACCCAAGGGTGGTTGCTGCAAAGCACATGATTTATTTGTTTGGTTTTTTGGGGCGATTGAGCCAATTGGCCAGCAAAAATACACAAAAAACCGCGTACATGATGATGAGGACGTATTTGACTTCCATGGGATTCCTTTGCTAGGTTGGAGCGGGGTTAAAAAAGAGCCGTCATTATGCAGATTGTTTCAGTGCGTGCACAGAGCGCTGTATCAAAGGCCTCATCGCCCACAGCGTCATGGCCAACAACATGATTTCGAACAAATAAACAGAAGAATAGCCCATGAACGAGTTGCTGATCATGGCAAAGCCATCGCGCATGACGCCACCCAGCGCCATGCCTACACCGGCAGCCGTGGCCTGCACGGCCCCCCAAGCCCCCATTGCCAGCCCAGTTTGCTCTATCGGCGCGAGTTGCATGGTGGCCGTCAATGTGCCGTGGGCGAAAAAACCGCCGCCCATTCCAATCAAAAAAATACCCAAAGCAAATAAATAGGTTGATGTCCAAAATGGTGCCGCGATCACAGCCACAAATGCGGGTATACCGATCCACGCGCCCCAACTGGCCATGCGATAGGCGTCTCCTCCCTTGGACAACACACGTGAAGCCCATGCAAAGCCCATCAACCCACCCAGTGCCAATGTGGCCGTGAGCATGGTGGTTGCGGACACGTTCAAATTCAAGATTTCGCCCCCATAAGGTTCTAGCAAGACATCTTCCATTGTGAAAGCCATGGTGCCCAAACCCACCGCCAACAAGCGGCGCAATGTATCAGGTCCTTGGCAAAAGCTTTGCCATGCTTGCATGAACGTTTGCTCAAGGGGCACACCGGGCTTGCGCAATCGACTGCGTGGTTCTTGTTTCCACAATGCAGCCACGTTCAGCGCCAAAGTCACCACCGCCACAGCTTGAACCACGCGGATGAGCTGACCGTGGCTGAAGTCTTCTAACAAATGTCCCAATATCAAGGCACTGCACATCATGCCCACCAATTGCATAAAATACATCAGGCCAACCACCTTGGGTTGGCTCTCAACAGGCGCCAAGTCGGTGGCCAGCGCCAGGCCGGCAGTTTGAACGGTGTGCATGCCCATGCCAACCAATAAAAAGGCACCGGCTGCACCCACCATCCCCACCCACTCGGGCGCTTGGTTGGACTGCCCAGCACCGGACAGCACCAGCAAAGCAAAAGGCATGATGGAAAAGCCGCCAAACAACAACAGGCTGCCCATCCAGATGTAAGGCACGCGACGCCACCCCAGTTCTGATCGGTGGTTGTCAGATCGAAAACCAATCAATGCCCGAAACGGCGCTGCCAACAATGGCAGGGCCACCATCAATGACACCAGGGAGGCTGGCACTTTCAGCTCAACGATCATCACGCGGTTGAGTGTGCCCACCAGCATGACCATCGCCATGCCCACAGAAATTTGAAACAGCGACAAGCGCAACAGACGCGACAGCGGCAAATCATCGCTGGCGGCATCCGCGAATGGTAAAAATCGAGGGGCCAAGTTGGTCAATGACCTGGCCCAAGTGACATGGGATTTGTTCATACACAGAAAGGCCAAGCGCTTGCGCGCCTGGCCTCTCGTCGGGTCATACCCGTTACTTCTTCACAGTGTTGTCTGCAGCGGGAGCTGCGGCGACCACTTTGCTACCTCCATTGAGGAAGTTTTTCACCCAGGTGGTGTTCAAGGTCAGGGCCAGGTGCACGCTGAAGGACGCAATCGCCACAGCAGCAATGAACACTGGAATACCGACCGAGGGCTTCACCACGCACCACATTTTCGAATAGATCATGATGTGCCTCCTTTACTTGAGCCAGGGTGAATAAATATAGGCCAGCAGATGGGCGAATGCGGCAATCATGCCGAAAATCTGCGTGCCCTGTATGAGATTGCGGTGAATCTCCTCCGATTCGGCCTCGGTCAGTCCCGTTGGCCAGACTTTGTCTGAGTTAGACATAGTTTTCTCCTTGCAGAAGACGTGCACGGCCCGCACGAGGGCTATTCTTGGCCACCATGGCCAGGAATGGGGTGGCCTTGAAAGCAGGCACATGCGGGCACTCGCCGCCCATGTGGATCCATTCAAGGCAATGCATCTCAAGCCCGCCGTGGCATGCGCCAAGGCAGCATGGCTTGAACCACCGGTGACACCAAGCGCGGCACCGACAGGGTTTCATGAAAGGCAAGCAATCGCTCACCCGCGCAGTTAAATTCAAGCAAGGCACGCTGGTAAAAAGGCGTGTCCTCCAGTTGTTCGCGGATTTGCACACCGCCTTCGCTGCGCATGCGCCGGTCGATCCGCCAGCGGGTTTTGGGCAATCGCTGAATGGCAGGTGCTGGGATCGGTTCAACCAAGCCCTGAGGTGAGAAACGCAAAGCGAGCACTCTGTCTTCGGTATCTGGCGAATGCATGTCATAAAAAACCACGGTACTGCCGTCGCTCATTCGCGCGCGCGACCAGTCCCAACTGTGAAAACCACGCTCCAGTGGTTCGTCCCCTTCGTTGGAATCCAAATAGGCATGCCCACGCCACTTTAAGTCAGGCGAATTCAATTCAACTTCGATGCGCGCGCTGGGTGCCAAGGGTCCCCAGCGATGCCGACCAACGGTATCCAACGGGGTCGAGAAGGAGAACAGTTGTTGTGGCCAAAGTTTGATGCGCCCTTGGATGCGGTGCGGCAAGGGCACGCAGACCTCTTGGATATCGATGCTCAGGCATTCGCCGTCCCAGTTCAACTGGCTGGGGCCGATGGTGAATTGTTTGGCACTGCGCGTGCAATGCCTGCGCCCACGTTCGGTCATGGCCCAGCGCCCTCGCCCTTTGCTGTAGATGGCGACATTCAACGCGCAATGGTTCTCTGGGTCTGCACGACCGCGCCGCCTGGCCCAGGCGTAATAAGGCGAGAACACGCTGCCGACAAACGCGATCAGGGTGATGCCGTGTTGTCCATCGTCACTCATGGCGTCGATGTACCACCATAGGTAGCCCCCATCTGAAACAGACTGGTCGAAGCAAGGCTGGCCATCACGGCCTCGGCCGCCCGTTGTCCCGACAATGCTGCCATCGGCACGCCCGGCCCCGGATGCACGCTGCCCCCCGCCAGAAACAGGCCCGGCAGGGTTGTGGTGGCGCCAGGTCGACTGAAAACGCTCATCCAACCGTGCGTTGCCTGCCCGTAAAGGGCTCCCCCGCTCGCTGGAAAACGCCGATGAAAGTCCTGCGGCGTTGTTCGCTGGCAGTTGGTCGCTGTTGGTTTGAGATTCAGACCCAAGCGAGCCAGGTGTTGAAAAGTTATTTGTTGGCATTGCGCTGTGGCCTCCTCGGTGATTTGGTCGCCATCACCACATGCCGGCGCGTTGACCAGGCAAAAAATACGCTCAAACTCGCCAGCTTGCCCCTCGGCTGGCCGGTCTTGTGCACACACATAGACCGTGGGTTGCTGGGGCAAACAGCGATGGTTGAAGATGTCTTCAAATTCGCTGGCATAGTCGGTTTGAAAAAACACGTTGTGCCTGTCCAGCGCCACTCCTTCAACCCGGGTGTGCATGGACCACGTCATGGCCGATAAAGATCGCTGCGCGGTGAC
>CANJUS010000245.1:0-3635 GCA_947477505.1 Comamonadaceae bacterium
CAAGTCGACGCCGATTTGCGGTGCGGCCAGTCCGGCCCCGTGGGCATGGGCCATGGTCTCTTGCATGTCGCGCACCAAGTCATGCAACTGTGGGGTATCAAACGCTGTCACTGCTTGGGCCACACGCAACAGCCTGGGGTCGCCCATTTTCAATATGTCGTGGATTGCCATGGTTTCTCCTGATCAAATTCAACGCGCCAGCCAAGCAGCACCGCGCACACCCGAGGCATCACCGTGCTTGGCTTTGAGGACAGGCGTGCGAATGGGGCGGGTGAAGGTGTGTCGTTCCAGCAATGGGGGTATGGCGCTGTATAGCTCGTCAATTTGGCTCAAGCCTCCGCCCAACACAATCGCATCTGGGTCCATGGTGTTGATGATTTGGGCCAAAGCTCGGGCCAAACGGTCCAAGTAACGCTGCCAACTGGCTTGGGCTTGGTGCTGGCCCGCGCGCATGGACGCCAAGATGTCGGGCGGCGTGCATGACTGACCACTGTGTGCCAAATGGTCTGCCGCCAAGCCGGGGCCACACAGCCAGGTCTCCAAGCAAGCGTGCTGACCACACCAACAGTCTCGGCTGGGTTGGTCTTGGGCCCCAGACCAAGGCAAGGGGTTGTGACCCCACTCGCCAGCCAATCCATGCTGTCCACGCCAAGCCCGCCCCTGCAATGCCCACCCGCCGCCACACCCCGTGCCCAAAATCACCGCAAACACCACCCCCAGGCCCGCAGCAGCCCCATCGACGGCTTCGCTGACGGCCAGGCAGTTGGCATCGTTTTCCATGTGGACTGTGCACTGCAACAGGCCTTGCAAATCGGATTGCATGGGTTGGCCATTGAGCACCACTGAGTTGGCCCCACGCACCGTTTGTGTGGTTGGGTCCAGGCAACCCGGGATGGCCATGCCTATGGCCAAGGGGCGCGCCAGGTGGTGGGTTTTGATGCACTGTTCCACCATCGCGGCCACGCAGGCGATGGTGGCAGCATAGTCACCCACGGGCGTGGGTCGCCGGTATCGGTCTATCGCTTGCCCTTGGGCATTGAGCACGGCCACTTCGATCTTGGTTCCGCCCAGGTCAACACCAATCAAGGGGCTCATGATCGGGGTGCAAGCAGCTGCAATAAAGCTGCCTCATCCAAAACGGGAATGCCCAGGCTTTGGGCCTTTTCCAATTTGCTGCCTGCCGCCTCGCCCGCCACCAAGCCAGTGGTTTTTTTGCTCACACTGCCAGCCACTTTGGCCCCCGCTTGCTCGAGCAACGCTTGCGCTTGTTCACGTGACAAGTTGGGCAAGGTGCCCGTGATCACATAGGTTTGCCCCGTCAAAGGCAAGTCCAAGCGCCCTTGTGGCGCGGTTTCTGACCAAGTGACGCCACAAGCACGCAATTGTTCAACGACTTCTCGGTTGTGGGCTTGGTCAAAAAAAGTCCGCAGGCTTTGTGCGACCACCGGGCCCACATCGGCCACTTGCAGGAGTTGCTCCAGGCTGGCGTCCATGATGGCGTCCATCCCACCGAAATGGTGAGCCAAGGCTTTGGCGGTGGCCTCGCCCACGTGGCGAATGCCCAAACCGAATAAAAATTTGGGCAAGGTGGTTTGCTTGGACTTCTCCACACTGGCCAGCAAATTGTTGGCCGATTTTTCTGCCATTCGATCCAATGCCGCCAAATGGGAAAAGCCCAACTTGTAAAGATCGGGCAGGGTTTTGACCAACCCGGCATCGACCAGTTGATCAACTATTTTTTCACCCAGGTCTTCGACTTCCACTGCACGTCGATGGGCAAAATGCAAAATCGCTTGCTTTTGTTGGGCACTGCAAAAAAGACCGCCGCTGCAACGGTAGTCAGCTTCGCCCTCTTCGCGCACGGCCAAACTGTTGCATGCCGGGCAGTGCGTTGGCATGGTGAACAAGCTGGCTTCGTGCAGGCGTTTTTCGACAATGACGGAGACCACCTCGGGGATGACATCGCCGGCACGGCGCACCACCACGGTGTCACCCACCCGAACGTCTTTGCGGCGGGCTTCGTCTTCGTTGTGCAAGGTGGCATTGGTGACGGTCACACCGCCCACGAATACCGGTGCCAGCTTGGCCACTGGGGTCAGTTTGCCGGTGCGACCGACCTGCACATCGATGGCCAAGACCGTGGTGATTTCCTCTTGGGCTGGGAATTTGTGCGCCACCGCCCATCGGGGCTCTCGGCTGACCATGCCCAACAAGGCTTGGCGTTCAATTTGGTTGACTTTGTAAACCACACCATCAATGTCAAAGGGCAACTGGTCGCGAAGAACTGCAATGGCTTGGTGGTAAGCCACCAAGCCATCGGCCCCATGCACCGTTTTTGCTTGTGCAGAAACAGGAAAGCCCCAAGACTTCAAACTGTGCAAGACCTGATCGTGGCTTACAAATTTATTCAAGCCATACAACGTGGCCTCGATGGGCGACAAAGTAACTTCTTGTGCTGGATGAAAGTGCAAGGCATAAGCGAAAAAACTCAAAGGGCGCTGAGCGGCCATCTGCGGGTCGAGCTGACGCACGGCACCTGCAGCTGCATTGCGCGGGTTGACGAATGTTTTTTCATTTTTAGCCCCAGTAGCTATTTTTTGCCTTTGCCGTTCATTGAGAGCCTCAAAGTCATCGCGGCGCATGTAAATTTCGCCACGCACCTCCAGGTCTGCTGGTGCAGTGGCGGGCAAACGCAAGGGTATTTGACCAATGGTTCGGATGTTGTGGGTGACATCCTCGCCCCAAGCGCCATCGCCCCGGGTCGCAGCCTGCACCAACACATGCCCGGTGTATCGCAAGCTGATCGCCAGTCCGTCAAATTTCAACTCGGCAACATACTCAAGTGCAGGGTCAGCATCACTGCATTGCAGTTGTTTGCGCACCCGCGCATCGAACAAACGCGCCCCTTGTTCGCTGATATCGGTTTCGGTTTGGATGCTCAGCATGGGCACCCGGTGCATGACACTGGCAAAAGCGTCCACCGCCTTGCCGCCTACGCGCTGGGTGGGTGAATCTGGCGTGCACAAGGCTGGGTGCGCCTGCTCAAGGGCTTGGAGTTGGCGAAACAAGCGGTCGTATTCCACATCGGGGATGGTGGGCGCGTCCAGCACGTAATACGAATGCCCGTGTTGGAGCAATTGCAAACGCAGTTGGGCGGCTTGTGCAGCCACCGCGTTTGCCTCTGTGGGCGGTTCGGCTGGGGACTGATTCAAACCATCCACGGCAGGTTAACTCTCTGCAATGTCGGCCAAGGCATCAACTGAACAAGCGGCGAGCTTGGGGTGACCCGGCAGAGAGGTCGCGCGCGTCCAAGGTGTTGTAGAGGGTGCGCAAATCGGTGTCGATGGCCCGAATGGCAGCGTCTGACAAGGCTTGTCCGTGGTCATCGGTGATGGTGCCGTCCATGGCTTTGGCCAGTTCGCGGGCCGCATGGCACAGCCTGGCAAAAGGTTCTTCGGTGCGGACCACATGGGGCACATCCAAACTGAGGTTGATTTCTCGCACGGCCGATTGGGCTGGGTCTTCGGCCATGGCCGCTTGGGGGTCAAATGACAGCACCACGATGGGCGACGCACCCACCACGGGGGCAGGCAACACCATTCGCCCTGGAATCACACCGGGTATAAAGCCCAAGC
>CANJUS010000246.1:0-3633 GCA_947477505.1 Comamonadaceae bacterium
GATCAGATCGAAGTGGTGCCCACATCGGTGGGGGCCGGCAAAACCAATGAAGAGCTGATCATGATCAACCCCACCGGCAAGATCCCCACCTTGGTCACGCCCCAAGGCATGGCCGTGTATGACTCCACGGTGATCGTGGAGTACCTCGATCAGGTTCACCCAGATGTGCGCCTCATCCCCACCGACCCGGCGCAGCGGCTGCGCACCTTGCGCATGAACGCCACGGCCGACGGCTTGATCCAGGCTGGCGTGTTGGTGCGCACCGAACTGTCGCGCGAAGCGGCCAAGCAGTGGCCCGAGTACTTGAACCAGCAATGGAACAAGGTGCGCCACTGCCTGCGCGTGCTCAATGAAGACATTGCCGCCAGTGGCGAGCGCATCACCCTGGGTGAAATTGCCGCCGCTGCGGCCCTGGGCTGGGTGGATGTGCGCTTGTCCGAGGAAAATTGGCGTGCCCAAAACCCGGTGTTGGGGCAATGGTTTGACCGCTTTGCAAAGCGCCCTTCGATGGTGCAGTCGGCCCCGCCCG
This sequence comes from Comamonadaceae bacterium, assembly GCA_947477505.1. Lineage (GTDB taxonomy): Bacteria > Pseudomonadota > Gammaproteobacteria > Burkholderiales > Burkholderiaceae_C > Limnohabitans. The sequence continues at coordinate 530 of CANJUS010000246.1, forward strand.
CGGCCTGAGTTCCCATGCCTGCCTCAGCAGGCCTTGTTTTAACCAGGAGTACGTTTTGAAAATCGCCGCAGTTTGGACAAAGTGGGTGTTGCCCTTGGTGAGTGGGGCCGTGGTGGCTGGCGTGGTGGCCGCACAGACCTATCCCACCAAAGCCGTGACCTTGGTGTCCCCGTTTGCCGCTGGAGGTACCAGCGATGTGATTGCCCGCGCCACGGCGCGCTTGCTTGAGGCGGAATTGGGCCAATCGGTGGTGGTGGTCAATCGCTTGGGAGCAGGGGGCACGATTGGCATTGCCTCCATCTTCAATGGGCCCGCTGATGGTTATCAATTGGTGATGGGCGGGCTGGGTTCGGTGGTGTTCACGTCTGCGGTTTACAAGGGGCGTTTGAGCTACGACCCGGTCAAAGACCTGCTGCCCGTGGGGGTGGTGGGCAGCGCCCCGTCGGTCATCACGGTGCGTGCCAGTTTGAACGTGAAAACCTTGCCCGAGTTGATTGCCATGGCCAAGGCCAATCCTGACAAGCTCAGCTTTGGCTCGGCAGGTGTGGGTGGGGCTTTGCACGTGGCGGGGGTGTTGCTCGAGAAAGAAGCAGGCATCTCTCTCAACCACATTCCCTACAAAGGCGGTGCCCCTGCGATCAATGACTTGGCCGCTGGCGTGGTCGACATTGCCTTGGCTGACCTGACGTTGATCAAGCCTGTTTTGCAAGGCGACAGGGTGCGCCCCTTGGCCATTGCCACGGGCGAACGCAGCCCCATGTTGCCCCAGGTGCCGACCACCGCCGAATTGGGTTTGCCCAATGTCCGCATGGACACCTGGTACGCGGTATTTGCACCGGTGGGCACACCTGCTGCCGTGGTGGCTCGCTTGCGTGTGGCGATGGACAAGGTGCGTGTCAACCCCGAGTTGGTCGGGGTGTTGATGGGCCAGGGCATCACGCCCATCAATCAGCCGCTCAAGGTGTTTGAGGAACAGTTAAGGCGCGACTTTGAGGTGTGGCCTGGACTGCTGCAGCGCATTTGCAGCCAGTCCAGTTGCCTGTGATCAAAGTGGCCAGTCGCAATGCTTGGCTGCAGAGCGGCTGAGAATCCACTCTCGGTCGTTGGCACTTAAAAATTCGAGTGCCTCGGTGAACAAGCGCAGGTTGTCGGCATAGCCCCAGTCCAGCCGTGTGACGTCGCTGCCCCACAGCATGCGTTCAGGGCCAAAGTGGTCATAGATTTCGCGTATGGGTTTGTGCAAGCTGGGAAATGGATAGGGCTTGGTTGAAAAGCTCGGCAGCGAGGACACCTTGATCGAGGTGTTTTTGTATTTGGCCAGGTGCAAGGTTTGGTCCAAATCGGCCCAAGCAGCTTCGTCTTTGGGTCCGCGCGGGTGGCGGCCTGAGTGGTCAATGATGATGCGCAAATCTGGGTGGCGGTCCATGATGGGGTGCAGGGCTTTCATGTTGCCGGGTACGGTGCACATCAATGGCATGCGCAGGCGCTCCATATCTGCCCAGAACCATGCGTAGCGCTGCTCGGTCAACAAGGACATCCATGGCTCGCCCATGAAAAAGATGCGCACACCCAGCATGCCGGGTCGGTCCCGCCAGGTCACCAACTGCTGGGGTGCATCGGCCGCATCAATGTCAAAGCGGCCCATCACCGCCAACCGGTTTGGGTGCGCGCGGGCCCCGTCCAATGCGAAGTCGTTGTCAAAGCCCGTGCACGAAACCGGAACAATGATGCAGCGCTCCACACCGCCCGCGTCCATGGTGGACAGCACCTGATCAATGGTGAATTGCGGGCCATGAGGAGGTGATGCGCCCTCCACCCACGGGCGTTGTGGGGTGTTGGGGTACCAAGCGTGGATTTGGGCGTCGGTGATTTTCAAAGTATGGCTCCAAGGTTGTGGATTTGAGGGGCGGATTTGTTTTCAAATTGAAACAAATTGTGGGTCGCCCGCTGTGACTTTTTGATAATACGCTGAGCGCCAGCAATCCAACACATGCGTTGTCACCTGTGTCGCGGATCAAAAAGAGAAGGGTTTCGCTCAAGTTTGGACCACAACCGCCGATTCTTCGCTGCAACCCAAGAAACACCCATGATCATCGAGCGCGTTAACTTACAAGACATCAAGCAACAGGATCACGTCAGCACACTCCAAGCCTTGGAGGTTGGCGAGAGCATTTACTGTGACGATGCACGCAAGGCCCAAAGCATTCGGGTCCTGAGTTACTACTTGGTGCGCTCCAGGAAATTGGACCGGAAGTTTGTATTTCGCAAAATGGACCGGGGTTGGCGCATCATCCGTGTGATCTGATCGGCCAGATCAACTGGTGATGCCTTGAAGCAGGTAAGCCACCATTTCTTTGGTGATGGTGTTGGCCTGCACCATGACGGCCGTGGCCGCCTCTTCGCGGATTTGGTATGCAGCCAAATTGGTGGTTTCAGCCGCCACATCTGCATCCATCACATTGCCATAGGCGCTGGTCAAAGACAAGATCATGTTGTCTGACAGCGTTTCACGGTAACCCAGTAATTTTTCGTGTGCCCCCACCAGCGACTGGTAGTTTTCGATCGTCACCAACGCTGTGTCTATCGTGCTGATGGCTGTGCTGGCGCTGGAAGAGATGTCCAGCGCCGATAAGCCCAGCGCTGTGGCCGTGGCCGAAGAAAAACTCAAGCTGCGGCTGTCCCCAGCGGCAATGCCCACTTGTACCGAAACCGAGGTGGTGGAACCGTCCATCAGCGATGAGCCATTCAGTGTGGTGTAGGTCGCCACATCGGTGATGTCAGTTCGGTAGTTGTCAAAGCTGGTTTGCAAGGTGCTCAAGGTGGTGGCGTCGCTGGTGCTGGCAGCGGTCACGGCCAAAGTTCGCATTTCCGTCAGATAGTTGGCGATGGCAGTCAGCGATGAATCCACCTTTTGAACGGCTGCAATGCCGCTGTGGATGTTGTCGAGCGTGCGGCTGTATGAACTCAAGTCGCTGCTCAAGGAGGTTGCCACCATCATCCCAGAGGGGTCGTCTGAAGACCGATTGATACGGTAAGTGGTGCTGATGCGTTCGCTGGCTGTGGTGGCCGCGGCCGACCATTTATTGGCTGCATTGGCCGAATAC
>CANJUS010000247.1:0-3630 GCA_947477505.1 Comamonadaceae bacterium
GGCGCTTGCGCGCATGGCACAACCCCATGTCCGAGGCCCGCAGCCTGTTGGAGTTGGTGTTGTGGTTTACCTGGCCTTGCTGGCCCTTGGCGCTTTGGTCCATGTGGAGTTGGCGTCGGCAATGGGGACGCCAATGGTCCATGCATGTGGTTTGGCCCCTGACCATGATTGCGATCGTGACCATCGTCAGCGCCTTGACCACGTCATCTGAGCGCACATTGTTGTTGGCCTTGCCCGCATATGCCGCCTTGGCTGCGTTTGCATTGCCCACGCTGCAGCGAAGCGTCACCGCCTTGATCGACTGGTTCACCCTGCTGTTTTTTTCAGGCTGCGGCATCATCATCTGGGTGGTTTGGCTGGCCATGCAAACCGGTTGGCCGCCCCAGCCTGCGGCCAACGTCACGCGTTTGGCGCCTGGCTTTGCCCCGACCTTTGAAATTTTTCCGCTGCTCGTGGCCTTGATCGGAACCGGTTTGTGGGTCTGGTTGGTGCATTGGCGGGTCGGCCGCCACCGAACCGCTTTGTGGAAGAGCTTGGTATTGCCCTCGGCGGGCGCGGCATTGTGCTGGTTGCTGCTGATGACGCTTTGGCTGCCACTGCTCAACTATGCGCGCAGCTATGTGCCTTTGGTCAAACAAGTCAAACAAGTCATTCCAGACACCGCTTGCGTGGCCATCCAAGGGCTGAATACGGGCCAAATTGCTGCCCTGAAATGGCACGGCAGTTGGCCGTTGAAAAAGTTATCTCCAACAAGCCCGTGTGAATGGCTGCTGGTGGATGCGCAATGGGCTGCCGACCCCTTGCACGCCAATGACCTGGTGTCTTGGTCTAGCGTGCAAAAAGTAAACCGCCCCACGCGCACATATGAAAATCTGTTGATCTACAGGCGCGCGCCCCAAGCCAATGCCCCCCGCGCTGCGCCATGAATGAACGGCGCTTGATCGCCGGGCATGCGGCCACTGTCTTTATCGGTCAAATTGCGGTGATGGGTTTTGGCGTGACAGACACCTTGGTCGCGGGTCGCAACTCTCCAGAGGCGTTGGCCGCCTTGTCAGTCGGTTCGTCGATTTACATCACCGTGTTTGTGGCACTGATGGGCGTGTTGCAAGCACTGTTGCCCATTTTGAGCGAGCACGTGGGCGCGGGGCGCAAACACGCCATAGGCCATTGCTTCGAGCAGGGTTTGTATATCTGTGTCTTGCTCAGCATCGGTGGGGCTTTGCTGCTGTGCAACCCGCAAGCGGTGCTGCATTGGACCGAGGTGCCTGACAGCTTGCAATCTGTGGTGCAAGAGTACTTGGCCATTTTGTCCTTGGCGCTGGCCCCGGCCTTGCTGTTTCGCATGTTCAGCACCTTGAACCAAAGCCTGGGGCACCCTCGGGTGATCACCCTGATTCAGGTCATCTCACTGGCGGTCAAAATTCCCTTGTCCATCGCCCTGGCCTTGGGCTGGGGCGATCATGCTGGCATGGGATTGATCGGTTGTGCCTGGGCCACTTTGTGGGTCAATTTGGCCATGTTGGCGGCCATGGTGGGGTTGCTGGCTTGGGCACCTATGTACCGCGTTTTACGCATAGGTTCACCCTGGCGTCGCCCCGACTGGACCACCATGCGCCCCATGCTGGCGATTGGTTTGCCCAATGGTTTATCGTTGTTGGTCGAGGTGTCCTCGTTTGCATTCATGGCCTTGTTCATTGCCCGCATGGGCAACCTGCCGCTGGCAGCGCATCAAATTGCATCCAATGTGGCCACCTTGCTCTACATGGTGCCTTTGTCGCTGTCCATCGCCATCAGTGCACGTGTCAGCTTTTGGATAGGGGCCGCGCAACAAGACCGGGCTTACACAGTGCAGCGCTTGGGCATTCGCATGGTGGCCAGTTGTGCCCTGGCCTTGGGTTTGTTGGTCTGGCTTGGCCGAGAGCCCCTGGCTGCGCTGTACAGCCAACAAGCCGAAGTGCTTGCCATGGGCAGCCACTTGTTGGGTTGGTTGGCACTGTTTCACTTGGGTGATGCGATGCAGGCCCTGGGCATGTTTTTGCTGCGCTGTCGCAAAGTCACCCTGGCACCCCTGCTGATATACGCATTGATGTTGTGGGGTTTGGGCCTGGGCGGCGGGCAATGGATCGCCTACCACGGCACACCTTGGTCACCACCCCTGAATGACCCCGTGGCCTTTTGGATCAGCAGCAGCTTGGCGCTGGCACTGACGTCAGTGACTTTTTTATGGTTGCTCAGCCGGGTCACGCAGCCGGGGCCACCTCGCTGAGACCGCGCAGACGCGCTGCTGGAAACGCCAATTCAAAACGCGAACCCATGCCGAGTTGGCTTTCAATGCGCAACTCGCCGCCATGACGCTGCATCACATGCTTGACGATCGACAAGCCCAGACCCGTCCCACCGGAGTCACGTGATCGACTGCTGTCAACCCGGTAAAAGCGTTCCGTCAAACGCGGCAAGTGTTCTGGCGCAATCCCTGGTCCAGAATCTTGCACCGATAAGCAAAAAAAGCCCCGGCCATCGGCACGTGCCGTAGCCTGTACCAAACCACCAGCCGGTGTATAGCGAACCGCATTGCTGAGCAAGTTTGACCAAGCGCTTTGGATCTCCGATGCCACGCCCACCAAAACCACCTCATCCAAGGCTGCTGGGAAATTAAATTCCAATTGCTGAGCCGGTAAAGCAAACAACACCGATGACAATGCACGCGCTTCATGCTGGGTTTGATCCCACATGGACTTGAGCCCCACCGATTGGTCGTCCCCCGGCAAAGGACTGCCCTCCAGGCGCGACAAAATCAACAGGTCTTCGACCAAGTTTTTCATGCGCTGAGAGTGGCCCGCCATCAAATCCAAATAACGCCGTGTCTCTTGCGGCTCCAAGGTCAGGGATTGCATGGTTTCAACAAAACCGGCGATGACCGTCAAAGGTGTGCGAATTTCATGCGATACGTTGGCCACAAAATCTCGCCGCATGGCCTCAGCCTGCTCCAAGGCAGTGATGTCGCGGGTCAGCATGAGCTTTCGCCCATCCCCATAGGGATGCAAGCGAACAGCGATGCGAACCGGGCGTTGCGGTCGGTCATCACGCCCGGCAATCACCACATCGTGACTGAAATCAGCTTGTGATTGGTATTTTAAAAATTCAGGGCCACGCAACAAATTGGTCAACACTTGCTGCTGATCCCGCATCACATCGATGCCCAGGTGTTGCGCCACGGTTTGGTTGGCCCACTCGATTTTCCCCTCTTGATCCAACAGCAACACCCCATTGGGTGAAGCTTGTATGGCGGCCAAAAAGTCGCTCAAGCGCTGCTCACTCAGGGTCATTTTTCTATCGCTATCGCGCCTCATGCGCCAAACGCGATCGGTCACTTCACCCCATAAACCCCAGGTATGGGGCACAGGCTCTTGGGCAGAAGATTGCAGCCAACTCATGACGCGTCGACCGCGCCAGGCGTCGAGCACCCACCAAAAAAACGCAAACAACGTTACGCCCAAGAAAGCCCCAGGCCATTCGCGCCAAATGGCGCCACTCAAGGCACCCATGAGCAAAAATGCAGCGAAAGAAATGAAACGACCAAACACGCCGAATTATCAGCTGACAACGGCTGATGGCATTGCACCACCACCC
>CANJUS010000248.1:0-3628 GCA_947477505.1 Comamonadaceae bacterium
GCAAAGTGTTGGCAGTGCCGACCGACAAAATTTTGTCCATCTACACCCAATGGCAAAAGCCCGAAGACTTGAACCCCATGCGCTTGAAGACCATCGCCCATTTCTTTGAGCATTACAAAGACCTGGAGGAGGGCAAGTGGGTCAAGGTGTTGGGCTGGGAAGGCCCCCAATCGGCCATCCAAGAGGTGATGGACGGGGTGGCCAATTACAAAAAAGAGCACGGGCTGGCCTGAGTCGCCTGCATACGCCTAAGGTAATGGGGGCTGATCGGGGGCCAGTTTGTAGGGGGTGCGTTGGCCCAGGTGCTCCAAGTAGTTGTCCACGCCGCGGGATTCACGGTCTAAAAATTGGCCAATGGCCTGGGCAAAGCGCGGGTCGGCCACCCCGTGAGCGCTGTGGGTCATGACAGGCATCAAAGCGCGCGCCATCTTGTGCTCGCCCTGCGCACCACCCTCAAAGCGCTGCACCCCGTTTTGCAGGCACCAGATCAGGGGTTGGTAGTAGCAAGCTTCAAAGTGCAGGCAGTCCACGCGCTCCAAAGCGCCCCAGTAGCGGCCATAGGCCACGCTGGGGTGTGCCCCTGCATCGGACAGGCCGATCAAGCTGCAGGCCATGGGCGGCCCGCCGCGGTCGGCCAGCAGCAGCAACCAGTGCTCGGGCATGTCGTCGGCCATGGCCTGAAAAAAGGCCCGGCTCAGGTAGGGCGCATTGCCATGCTCAAAGTAAGTGCGCTCGTAGCACGCATAAAAGAAATCCCAATCTGCTGCGCCAATGTCGCGCCCGCGCAGGGCTTGGAAACGCACCCCGGCTTGGGCCACCCGGCGGCGTTCTTGTTTGATTTTTTTGCGCTTTTCTTGCTGCAAACTGGCCAAAAAGGCGTCGAAGTCATGCCAGCCTTGGTTTTGCCAATGGAACTGCACGGTGTGGCGCTGCATCCATTGGGCTTGGGCGCAGGCGGACAAGTCGACATCGCTGCCAAACAGCAGGTGCCATGACGAGAGTTGTTGGTCCTTGCACCACTGTTGCAAGGCTTGCACCAGGGCCTGGCGGGCCGCGTCGTTGCGGGCCAGCAGCCGGCTGCCAGGCACGGGGGTGAAGGGCACAGCGACCAAGGCCTTGGGGTAGTAAGCCAGGCCATGCTGCTCATAGGCATTGGCCCAGGCCCAGTCAAACACATACTCACCATAGGAGTGGCTTTTGAGGTACAGCGGGCAAGCTGCGTGCAGCTCGTCGCCATGCCAAAGGCTCAAGTACCGAGCGGTCCAGCCGGTTTGGGGTGTGGCACTGCCGCTGTGATGCATGGCGCTCAGATAGGCATGGCGCATGAACGGTGTGGGGTGGCTTTGTTGGGCCAGCAGTGCATCCCACGCAGCCGCATCGATGCCTTGGGGGTCGTTGTCGACCCGGATGCCATAATTCATGTGCTCTGTATCCATCCCCATTTATGACACTTCTTATCAGCGTTGCCCAGCTCAATTTTGTGGTGGGCGACATGGCGGGCAATGCCCAAAAAATCATTGACGCTGCTCGCAGCGCCCACCAGCGCGGCGTGCGCTTGTTGCTGACCCCTGAACTGTCGATTTGTGGCTACGCAGCAGAGGACTTGTTTTTGCGCCCATCGTTTATACAAGCCTGCGATGATGCCTTGAAAACCATCGCCACTGCCTTGGCCGACCTGAAAGACCTGCATGTGGTGGTGGGTCACCCCAGTGGAGGCGACAGCCGCACCCGTTCGGTGTCGGTGGCACAGCGCTTTAATCGTGCCAGTGTGGTTTGCCAAGGGCGGGTGGTGGCCCATGCCGACAAGCGTGAGCTGCCCAATTACCAGGTGTTTGACGAGCGCCGCTATTTCACCCCGGGCCAAAGCAGTTGTGTGTTTGAGGTGGCCGGTTGGCGGGTGGGTCTGTTGATTTGCGAAGACGCCTGGTTTGAGGCCCCGGCCGCCGACGCCTTGGCGGGTGGGGCGCAATTGCTGGCCGTGGTCAACGCTTCCCCGTTCCATGTGGGCAAAGGTGGCGAGCGCGAGGCCACCATGCGCGAGCGTTGCGTCCAAACTGGTTTGCCACTGATTTACGCCCATTTGGTGGGCGGGCAAGACGAGGTGGTGTTTGAAGGCCGCTCATTTGTTTTGGGCTCCGATGGCGAGGTGCTGGGGCGCGCCCACAGTTTTCAAGAACAGGCTTTCGATATTGACTTGGACCGCCCGTCCGGGCAAGTTCAGGTCACAGCCCCTATGGCCCAAGCCCAAAGCCTGGAGTCCGACCTGTGGCACGCCTTGGTCATGGGGGTGCACGATTACATTGGCAAAAATGGTTTTCCGGGGGCGCTGTTGGGGTTGTCGGGGGGCATTGACTCGGCCCTGGTGTTGGCCATTGCGGTGGATGCTTTGGGGCCTGACAAGGTGCGGGCCGTGATGATGCCTTCGCCCTATACCGCCGACATCAGTTGGTTGGATGCGCGTGAAATGGCCCAGCGCATGGGCGTGCGCTACGACGAGCATTCGATCGTGCCCGAGTTCGAGGCTTTTTTGGCCACCTTGGCGGGCGAATTTGCCCACACCCCAGTGGACACCACCGAAGAGAATATCCAGGCCCGCATCCGGGGGACTTTGCTCATGGCCTTGTCCAATAAGTTTGGCGCCATTGTGCTGACCACCGGCAACAAAAGCGAAATGGCCACCGGTTACTGCACCTTGTATGGGGACATGGCCGGTGGATTTGCAGTTATCAAGGATGTGGTCAAAACCATGGTGTTTCGCTTGGCCCGCTGGCGCAATGCCAACGATCCATTTGGCCGCGGCTTAAATCCCATCCCTGAGCGCATCATCACCCGACCACCCAGCGCCGAGTTGCGCCCCGATCAAACCGACCAAGACAGCTTGCCCGCTTATGAGGTGCTCGACGACATCTTGTCGCGTTTCATGGAAAACGACGAGAGCCCGTCGCAAATCGTCCAGTCGGGACATGCGCCGGCCGATGTGGACAAAGTCACCCGCTTGATCCGCATCAATGAGTACAAACGCCGCCAGTCGCCTGTGGGCATTCGAGTGACCCACCGCAGCTTTGGCAAGGATTGGCGTTATCCTATTACCAATCGCTTTCGCGAGTAAGCCTTCAACCCGGAGTGGACATGAAACAAATCACCGCCATCATCAAACCCTTTAAATTGGAAGAAGTGCGCGAGGCCCTGGCTGAATGTGGCGTCACCGGTCTGACCGTGACCGAGGTCAAGGGTTTTGGCCGTCAAAAAGGCCACACCGAGCTGTACCGTGGGGCGGAATACGTGGTGGATTTTTTGCCCAAGGTCAAGGTTGAGGTGGTGGTGAAGTCTGCCGACGTCGATCTGTGCGTGGATGCCATCGTGCGCGCTGCGCGCACCGGGAAAATCGGCGACGGAAAAATCTTTATCACTTCGGTCGAGCGGGTGGTGCGCATCCGCACTGGTGAGTTGGACGAATCGGCGGTTTAAGCCCTTTTGTTCTTTCCCCTGAGGCAAGCCCTCTGGGCCATCAAATACCCGCTCAGCCTAAAAGCTCAAATCAGATTCAATCCCGTTCCGGCATTGGGCATGCCAGCTTCGGTGATCAAGCCCCTGAGCAGGCTGTCCACCTCAGGGCCGTGCTGAACCA
>CANJUS010000249.1:0-3623 GCA_947477505.1 Comamonadaceae bacterium
GCAGCAATTGCGCTGGCTGGGCACCCACTTCTTGGCGCACCCGGTCAAATCGGCTGCCACGGGTTTTGAGGTCGGCCACCCGAACCGTGTCCTCGTAGGACATCCACAAGGCCAAATGGCGCGCCAATGCGGCCATCACCTCCATCGGGTCTTGGGGCAGGGCCTGGTGCACACTTTCCAATCGATCGACGTATAAGCGTGCGTAAGCGGGGTCTTGGTAATCGGCCATGCGGCGCACGCCTTCTATGGCCAATGTGCGCGCGGGCTCGGCCAGCATGTCCCAAACCTGGTCGACACAAGCGCGCAGCACCGGCTCTTGGGGCACGGGTTTGGTCGCCGCCTGCGCCACTGGGGCAGGTGGTGTGATCAAGGCTGGGTTTTGTGCCAGCGCAAAGCCTTGGGCAAAGGCCTTCAAACTGCTTTTGACGCCCAAACCAGCGCGCTCAATGGTGGCTTCGAATTGGGCGCGCGAAAAAGGCAATACGCCCACGCCAGCCAATGCACCAAACAACACCGCACTGATGACACTGCCCTCGCGCTCGGCCAATGCCGCCATGTCAAAACACACCAAGCGTTGGGCGGCAGCCTGGGCATGGGCCAGCAGTTGGTTGGCATCGACGCGCCCGTCCCCCATGGCCGATTTTTCGGTGATGGAATAAACGCGGTGGGTGGAGGCAATCAGGGTGGTTCTGTCGGTGGTCACCAATCCGCGCTGTACGGCGCGGCCGGCCTCCATCAACTCAGAGGCCAACACAATGTCCACATCACCGGGCAAGGGCATCAAGGCCAGCACCGGCTCAGGACCGCCCCCCAGAGCTGCAGATTTGGGAAAGAGCTCAACGTAATAAATGGTCGCTCCCGTGCGCTGGGCCACGCCAGGCACCGACGTGGTTTGCGCCCAGTGCCCGGCTTGTTCACCCAAGTCGACGATCCAATCGGCCAGCACGCCACCGCCTTCGCCGCCCATGGCCAGGATGGCAATTTTGATGGGTTGGGGATGCTTGTCTGTGGCCATCAAAAAGCCCACTGTGCCAATTGCTGAGCGCGGCGTCGTTGCAAAACGCCCACCACCTGGCGGCGCAGTCCATCCCACCAACGCTCCCACGCGCTTGGGTGGCTAACGATTTGGGCTTTGTAAAAAGAGGGGCACAACACGGCAGCGTGCGAGACCTCACCACACATGCCGCAACCCACACAGCTGTCAAGCACAGTGGCCACCGGATCGGTGCGCAAAGGGTCAGGGTTGGTTTTGATGGACAAGGAAGGGCAGCCCGAAATGCGAATGCACGAGTGGTCGCCTGTGCAGGTGTCGGAATCAACACCAAACCGCTCGCGCACCACACGCTGACCGGCAGCGAGTTGGGCCCGCACCTGGGGTTTTTCGCGCCGCTGTCGGTTGAGCATGCATTCTGATTGCGCCACCAACACCTTGGGGCCGGGCTGGGTGCTGGTCAAAGCTTCTTTCAAGGCGTCGCGCAGCCCTGCCACGTCGTAAGTGCGCTTGAAAGTGCGCACCCATTCCACGCCAACACCACGCACGGCTTTTTCGATCAAGTGCCCTGTGCTGCGGGTGGGATTGAGGGCTTTGGATGACAAGACATCTTGCCCACCGGTGGCAGAGGTGTAGCTGTTGTCAACGACGATGGTCAGGTTGTTGCTGCGGTTGAACACCGCATTGGCAATGCCACTGGTCAAACCGTTGTGCCAAAACCCACCATCGCCCATGATGGAGATGGCTTTTTTGCCAGCAGGCACATTCATCGCAGAAGCGCCTGCTGTGCCCAAGCCGTATCCCATGGTGGTGTTGCCAATGTGAAATGGCGGCAAGATCGAAAACAAATGGCACCCAATGTCGGCACTGACATGGTGCGCGCCCAATTCTTTTTCAACCAGCTTCATGGCGGCAAAAATGGGCCGCTCTGGGCAACCGGTGCAAAAGCCTGGTGGGCGCGGCTGCACCACTTGCTGCAAAGGTTTGAGCGCAAACACCTTGTGCGCCTTGGTGGGGGCGGGTGCAACTGCTGCTGAAGCGCTCGCCGCCGCGGGCAAGGCCTGATCAACCGATGTTTGTGCCGCAGCAATCAAGTCGTAGCGTTGGGCGAATGCACGCACGCCTTTGAGCACTTCGTGCAAGGTGTACTCGCCCGCTGGCGGCAACATGTCTTTGCCATGCAGCAAGGTGGTGCAACCAGCTTGGCGCAACACCGTGGCCACGTTTTGTTCGACAAAGTTGGGTTGGCCCTCTTCGACCAACAAGACGGCTCGCTTGCCTTGGCAAAAACGCAGTACTTCGGCATCCACCACCGGGTAAGCCACGTTCATCACATACAAGGGGACTCGGCAGCGACCATACACATCGGCCAAACCAAGTCGCTCGAGCACGCGCACCAAGGCGTTGTAGTTGCCCCCTTGCACCAAGATGCCCACGTCTTTGGCCTCGCCATCGAAAAATTCGTTGAGCTGGTGTTTTTGAATGAAGTCCACGGCGGCAGGCCAGCGGTGGGTGAGCTTTTCTTGCTCGTGCACAAAACTCGCTGGTGGCAACACAATGCGACTGACATCGCGCTGGGGTTGTTCCATCGCTTCGTGCAGTGCAAATGGTGCGCGCACATTGTCACTGGCCGTAAAGCGACCATGCACGTGACAGGCCCGAATGCGCAACTGCAGCATCACCGGCGTGTGGCTGGCCTCGGACAACTCAAAACCCATCTTGACGGCCTTGACCATGCTGGGCAAATTCGGCCTGGGGTCGAGCAACCATATTTGCGACTTCATGGCAAACGCATGGCTGCGCTCTTGCATGATGGATGAGCCTTCGCCGTAGTCTTCGCCGACCACGATCAAGGCCCCACCGGTCACCCCACCGGAGGCCAGGTTGGCCAACGCATCAGAAGCCACATTGGTGCCCACCGTGGCTTTGAAGGTGACCGCCCCGCGCAAGGGGTAGTTCACCGATGCGGCCAAGGTGGCCGCTGCCGTGGCCTCGCTGGCACTGTTTTCAAACCGAATGCCGTGTTCTTGCAAGATGTCTTGTGCATCGGCAAGCACGTCCATCAAGTGTGAAATGGGCGCCCCTTGGTAGCCCGCCACATACGACACCCCCGACTCGAGCAAGGCCTTGGTGACGGCCAAGATGCCCTCACCCACAAACTCTTCGCCCGCGCCCAAGCGCAGCTTTTGCACTTCTTGTACAAATGAACGTTCAGCCATGACGGCACTCTCCAGTGGAATTGCAATGCACAGTTTTTGGCATGTGTGGCTCAGGGAAACAATTGAATGGCGGCGTGGGCTGCACCCGCATTGAGCAAGTTCACGCGCTTGAGCGCGATGCGCCAAGCGCCTTCTTCACGGCGCAGTCGATGGCACCAATGCCCCGCCAACCATACCTGTTGCTCGCCCCGGCTCTCCACATAAGTGAACGGCGTGTAAACCTCGGCAGCGTGGTCATCGACCTGGTCCACCAGCGGGAGTTGGATGACGTGGGCACCGCGGCTGGCCGGCTGCTGAGAATGGGCGCGCCCTGCGAGCAAACGCGCAACGCGCAAGCCCAGCAACAAGCGGTCTTCGTTGGCCAAGGCGTTGTGCACATCCGACTCATGTTGAACATCACCCCCCAGCGGAAC
>CANJUS010000250.1:0-3620 GCA_947477505.1 Comamonadaceae bacterium
CAATGCTTGATGGCATCCACTTTCGGGGCGGCATCGGTGCTCGGTGCGGTGGTCAGTGGGTCTTCATCAGGCAGTGGTTCGGGCATGCGCTCCAAGGCAACTTCGAGCACTTTGTCGATCCATTTGACGGGGATGATCTCTAGACCGTTCTTAACGTTTTCAGGGATCTCTTGCAAATCCTTGACGTTCTCTTCGGGGATCATCACGGTTTTGATGCCGCCGCGCAAAGCGGCCAGAAGCTTTTCTTTCAAGCCCCCAATGGCGGTGACTTCGCCACGCAATGTGATTTCACCCGTCATGGCGACATCGCTGCGCACAGGAATGCCGGTGAGCACAGACACGATGGCCGTGGTCATGGCCGCACCCGCGCTGGGGCCATCTTTAGGGGTGGCGCCATCGGGCACGTGAATGTGAATGTCTTTTTTCTCAAAAGCGTCTTCGCGGATGCCCAAGCGCTTGGCTCGGCTGCGCACCACGGTGCGGGCGGCTTCCACAGACTCTTTCATGACATCACCCATCGAACCGGTGCGGGTGATGTTGCCCTTGCCGGTCATGGTGGCCGCTTCGATGGTGAGCAAATCGCCACCCACCTCGGTCCAAGCCAGGCCCACCACTTGTCCAATTTGGCTTTGTTGCTCGGCACGGCCGTAGGTGTACTTGCGCACACCCAAAAAATCGTCCAAGTTGTCTGCAGTCACAACCACTTGGGGGGTCATTTTTTTGAGCTGCAAGCCCTTGACCACCTTGCGACAAATTTTGGACAAATCGCGTTCGAGCGAGCGCACGCCCGCCTCGCGGGTGTAGTAGCGCACGATGTCGCGGATGGCCGACTCTTGCAAAGCCAACTCTTCGTCTTTCACGCCGTTGTTTTTCATTTGCTTGGGCAGCAAATACTTGATGGCAATATTGACCTTTTCGTCCTCGGTGTAACCCGATAAGCGGATCACTTCCATGCGATCGAGCAAAGCCGGCGGGATGTTCATTGAGTTCGAGGTGGCAACAAACATCACGTCACTCAAGTCGAAATCAACCTCCACGTAGTGGTCGGCAAAGGTGTGGTTTTGCTCGGGGTCCAGCACCTCAAGCAAAGCGCTGGAGGGGTCACCACGAAAGTCCGCGCCGATTTTGTCGATCTCGTCGAGCAAAAAAAGTGGGTTGCGGGTACCGGCCTTGGTCAGGCTTTGCAACACCTTGCCGGGTAAGGCGCCAATGTAGGTGCGGCGGTGTCCACGGATCTCTGCCTCGTCACGCATGCCGCCCAGGGCCATGCGCACATACTTGCGACCAGTGGCCTTGGCAATGGATTGACCCAGCGATGTCTTGCCCACACCCGGGGGGCCGACCAAACACAAGATGGGCGCCTTGACCTTGTCCACGCGCTGCTGCACAGCAAGATACTCAAGGATGCGGTCTTTGACTTTTTCCAGACCGTAATGGTCTTCGTTGAGCACACCCTCGGCATTGCCCAGGTCGTGTTTGATTTTGGTTTTCTTTCTCCAAGGCAGACCCACCAGCACATCGATGTAGTTGCGCACCACCGTTGCTTCGGCCGACATCGGTGACATGAGCTTGAGCTTTTTGAGCTCTCCCTCGGCCTTTTTGCGCGCCTCGGTGGGCATCTTGGCCGCTTTGATTTTCTTTTCGATCTCTTCAATATCAGCGCCGTCTTCACCCTCGCCGAGTTCTTTCTGAATCGCCTTGACCTGCTCGTTGAGGTAGAAGTCGCGCTGGTTTTTCTCCATCTGGCGCTTGACGCGGCCACGGATGCGCTTGTCTACATTGAGGATGTCAACCTCTCTCTCGAGTTGCTCGTACAGGTTTTCCAAGCGCGCTTTGACATCGGCCAAGTCCAGCACGACTTGCTTGTTCTCTAGTTTGAGGGGCAAATGGGCCGCAATGGTGTCGGCCAGCCGACCTGGATCGTCGATGCTGGAGATCGAGGTCAATATCTCTGGCGGTATTTTTTTGTTGAGTTTGACGTACTGGTCAAACTGCTGCATGACCGCACGGCGCAAGGCCTCGACCTCACTGTCCTTGGCGGACAAAGGCATGACTTCAATGGGGGTGAGCTGGGCGGTGAAATGGGTCTCGCCATCATCCACATGGTTGACCGCCGCGCGCTGCAAGCCCTCGACCAAAACCTTCACGGTGCCGTCAGGCAACTTGAGCATTTGCAAAATCGAAGCAACGCAGCCCACGCTGAACATGTCGCTGACCACCGGCTCGTCTTTGGCAGCCGCTTTTTGCGCCACCAGCATGATGCGCCGCTCTGCGGCCATGGACAACTCCAAGGCCTTGATGCTTTTGGGTCGACCCACGAACAGGGGGATGACCATGTGCGGGAACACGACCACATCGCGCAGTGGCAACAAAGGCAGTTCAATCGCCACGGGTGGCAAAGGTGTTTGTCCAGACATCTTGGTCTTAACCTCGGAGAAAAGCGCAGCCATTGGCTGCACTTGTGGGAATCAGGCCTTTTTGGCTGCCTCTCGGTAGACCAGCAAGGGGGGCTTGTTTTCGTCGATGGTGGACTCTTCGACCACCACTTTTTCGACATTGTTTGCGTTGGGCAAGTCAAACATGGTGTCGGTCAGCGATTGTTCAAGGATGGAGCGCAGTCCGCGGGCACCTGTTTTTCGTGCCAGGGCCTTTTTGGCGATGGCTTTGAGCGCATTGGGGCGGATTTCCAGGTCAACGCCTTCCATGGCCAGCAGCTTGCTGTACTGCTTGACCAGGGCATTTTTGGGCTCGGTGAGGATTTGCACCATGGCGTCCTCGGTCAGTTCACTCAAGGTGGCCACGATGGGCATGCGCCCGACCAACTCGGGGATCAGGCCAAATTTAATCAGATCTTCGGGCTCGACCTCGCGAAACACATCGGTCAGGCTGCGCTGCAATTTGCTTTTGACCATGGCACCGAAGCCAATGCCAGACGCCTCTGTGCGGTTTTCGATGACTTTTTCCAAGCCCGCAAAAGCGCCACCACAGATGAACAAGATGTTGGTGGTATCAACCTGCAAAAAGTCTTGATTGGGGTGCTTGCGCCCACCTTGTGGGGGCACGCTGGCCATGGTGCCTTCGATCAATTTGAGCAAGGCTTGCTGAACGCCCTCGCCTGAGACATCCCGCGTGATGGATGGGTTGTCTGATTTGCGTGAAATTTTGTCTATTTCATCAATGTAGACAATGCCCCGCTGGGCGCGGTCGATGTCGTAATTGCAACTTTGCAAGAGCTTTTGGATGATGTTTTCCACATCCTCACCCACATAACCGGCTTCGGTCAAAGTGGTGGCATCGGCCATCACAAAAGGGACATCGAGCATGCGCGCCAAGGTCTGCGCCAGCAAGGTTTTGCCCGAACCCGTGGGGCCAATGAGCAAAATATTGCTCTTGGTGAGTTCGACCTCGTCTTTTTTGGACTTCTCTTTGTGACGCAGGCGTTTGTAATGGTTGTAGACCGCCACGGCCAATGACCGCTTGGCAGGCTCTTGACCAATGACATAGTGGTCCAGGTTGTTCTTGATCTCCAACGGCGTGGGCAAGTCTCCCCGGGCATCGCGGGCCGCTGTCTCAGCGGGCAGCTCGTCGCGGATGATCTCGTTGCACAGGTCGATGCATTC
>CANJUS010000251.1:0-3615 GCA_947477505.1 Comamonadaceae bacterium
AAAAACAAATTGGCTCGGCCTTTCCGGGCAGTGAAGTCAAAGAAATGGAAGTCAAGGGCCGCAACCTCTCTGAGGGGGTGCCGCGCTCGTTCACCATTTCTTCCAACGAAATTTTGGAAGCCCTGACCGATCCGCTCAACAACATCGTCTCGGCCGTGAAAAACGCGCTGGAGCAAACCCCCCCGGAACTGGGTGCTGACATTGCCGAGCGCGGCATGATGCTCACGGGCGGCGGTGCTTTGCTGCGTGACTTGGACCGCTTGTTGGCCGAAGAAACCGGCTTGCCAGTGTTGGTGGCCGAAGACCCGCTCACCTGTGTGGTGCGCGGTTGTGGCTTGGCCCTGGAGCGCATGGAGCGTTTGGGCTCCATTTTCACCAGCGAGTGAGCACACGGGTGCGCATCCAAAGCCCACCCCTGTGCAGCCAGACGGGCCCTCAGCGAGGGGCCCTTTTCTTTGTCCAAACTTGACCGCTTGACCCACCGATATGCCACTGGGCACGATTGACCGCAAACCCCCGGCTTTTTTCAGGCACGGGATGTCGGCGCTGTCCAAGTTGGTGGTGTTTTCATTTTTTGCGGTGTTGCTGATGGTGGCCGATGTGCGTTATGGCGTGACCCAACCATTGCGCGCCACGATGTCGTTGCTGTTGTATCCCTTGGAATGGCTGTCCTTGCGGCCCAACTGGGTGATCGGCGCAGCAAGCCAGTTTTTTGAAGGGCGCGATGAAGCCCAATCACAGGTGCAGTCCATGGCCTTGAAGCTTCAACAGCAGGCACTGAGGTCTGGCCAAGTGGAGCAACTGGCGCTGGAGAACCAGCAATTGCGGCGTTTGCTCGACTTGCGTGAACGCCTGACCTCCAGCGCCTTGGCCGCCGAAGTGTTGTATGACTCGGCCGACCCCTTCACCCGCAAAGTGGTCATTGACAAGGGGGCATTGCAAGGTGTGCAGCCCAGCTCGCCCGTGATGGACGACGCCGGTGTGCTGGGCCAAGTCACGCGCGTGATGCCTTTGGTCAGCGAGGTCACGCTGGTCATCGACCGCGAGCAGTCCATTCCCGTGCTCAACACCCGCACAGGCGCGCGTGGCGTGGCCTATGGCGAGGCCGGTGGTGCGCCTTTGCTGGAGCTGCGCTACATGGCGGCCAATGCAGATATTGAGGTGGGCGACTTGCTCACCACCAGTGGCGTGGATGCGATATACCCGCCGGGCGTGCCGGTCGCCATGGTGGTCAAGGTGGAGCGGCGCGCCGAATCGGTGTTTGCGCGCATCTTGTGCCAACCCCAAGGCCGGGTGCAGGGCGCGCGCCATGTGATGGTGCTTGAACCGCTGGGCAAACAGGTGCCACCGCGCCCGCCCCACGAGCGGCCCAGCACCTTGCCCATCAAAGGGGGGCCGCGATGATCATGCCGCGTGGCCAGCAGTTGTTGCTGCCGGCCAACCCTTGGTTTATTTTTTTGAGCCTGGCCTCGGCCCAACTGCTCAACATGGTGCTCAATATGGTGCTGCTGGGCAATGCCGCATGGGCGCCTGACTTTTTGGCCGTGGTGCTGGTGTTTTGGTGTGTGCACCAGCCGCAACGTGTGGGCATCGGCGTGGCGTTTTTCTTTGGCATCTTCAACGACGTGCAGCAGTCGTCATTGCTGGGGCAACACGCTTTGTCCTATACCGTTTTGGCCTACTGCGCGGTGCTCATTCACCGCCGGTTGTTGTGGTTCAAAGAGCCCTCTCAGTCGCTGCAAGTGTTACCGCTGTTTGTGCTGGCCCACGTGCTGGAGTTGTTGGTGCGCATGCTATCGGGCAGCTTGTTTCCCGGCTGGTGGATGCTGTTGGCCCCGGTGATTGAGGCTCTGGCTTGGCCCGTGGTGTCGGTGCTGCTGCTGGCGCCTCAGCGGCGCGCACCCGACCCTGACGACCACCGACCGCTATGAGCATATTGCGCAACGTCGAGCTCGATTTGCGCCGCTTTCGCTACCGTGTGTTGGTGGCCTCGTTGGCGGTGGTGGCGGCTTTTGCATTGCTGGCTTTGCGCTTGGCCTACTTGCAGATCTACCGTTACGAAGACTTGAACGAGCAGGCCGAGGGCAACCGCACGGCCATTGTTCCCATCGTGCCCAATCGGGGCGTGATCATGGACCGCAATGGCATTGTGTTGGCCACCAATTATTCGGCATACACGCTGGAGATCACCCCGTCCAAAGCGACCCAACCGCTGGACACGCTGATCGACCAGTTGGCCACGGTGGTGGACATCCAGGGGCGCGACCGACGGCGCTTCAAAAAGCTCATTGACGAATCTAAAAGCTTCGACTCGGTGCCCATCCGCACCCGTTTGACAGATGAGGAAGTGGCGCGATTTGCCGCCCAACGCTACCGCTTTGCCGGAGTTGAAATTCAGGCGCGCTTGTTTCGCAACTACCCTTATGGCGAATTGGCCAGCCATGTCATTGGGTACATCGGGCGCATCAACACCAGCGAGAAAGCCAAAATTGAAGAGTCCGAAGACGCGGCCAACTACCGCGGCACAGACTACATCGGCAAGCTCGGGGTGGAGCAAAGTTACGAGCGCGAGTTGCACGGCATCACGGGTGTGCACGAGATGGAAACCTCCGCCCGTGGGCGGGCCGTGCGCCGCTTGAGCAGCAGCCCGGCCAAGCCCGGCGACACCGTGGTGTTGTCCATTGACATCAAGTTGCAAAAGTTGGTCGAAGACCTGTATGGCAACCGGCGTGGCGCGTTGGTGGCCATCGACCCCAAAACTGGCGAGGTGTTGGCCTTTGTGAGCAAACCCACGTTTGATCCGAACTTGTTTGTCGAGGGCATTGACGCAGAAAACTGGCAAGCGCTCAACGAGTCGTTGGACAAACCCTTGCTCAACCGCGCTTTGCGCGGCACGTACCCACCCGGCTCCACCTACAAACCGTTCATGGCGTTGGCCGCTTTGCAAACGGGCAAGCGCACCCCCTCGCAACAGATCGCAGACCCGGGCTTTTTTCAATTTGGCAACCACCGTTTTCGCGACGACAAAGAGGGCGGCCACGGCATGGTGGACATGTACAAATCGGTGGTGCAGTCGTGTGACACCTATTACTATTTGCTGGCGCGTGACATGGGCGTGGACCTGATTTACGAGCAAATGAAGCCCTTGGGCTTTGGCCAAATCACCGGCATCGACATTTTGGGTGAGTCGCGGGGCATCTTGCCCTCGACCGAGTGGAAGCGCACCACCTACCGCAAGCCCGAGCAACAGCGTTGGTACTCGGGCGAAACCATTTCTTTGGGCATTGGCCAGGGCTACAACAGCTTCACCATGTTGCAACTGGCCCACGCCACCGCCACCTTGGTCAACAATGGCTTGAAGATGAAGCCCCACCTGGTGCGCGAGGTGATGGACGTGGAAACCAAGCACGCCACCCTGGTGGCCAAAGAGCCGATTGGGCAGTTGCCTTTGACGGCCGAAAATTTAGAGGTCATCCGCAAGGCCTTGGTGGGGGTCAATATCGAGGGCACATCGGCCACGAGTTTTGCTGGCGCCCCCTACACCAGCGGCGGCAAAACGGGCACAGCGCAGGTGTTCACGGTCAAGCAAAACGAAAAGTACAACGCGTCACGCAT
>CANJUS010000252.1:0-3613 GCA_947477505.1 Comamonadaceae bacterium
GCCCAGCTCGGTCCGATTTACTTGGGGGGCTTGGGACTGGCATCGCTGTTTTTTGGATTGATCGCCTTTACCTTGATTGGCATGAACATGTTGGCCTCGGTCAATTACGACCCGGTTCAATTTGTGCGCCAACTGTTTTGGTTGTCGCTTGAGCCGCCACCGCCCAGCTATGGCTTGCGCATACCGCCGCTCAATCAAGGTGGCTGGTTTTTAATCGTCGGCCTGTTTTTAACCGCCTCTGTGATGTTTTGGTGGGCCCGCACTTATCGCCGCGCAGTTCAACTGGGCATGGGCACGCACATCGCTTGGGCCTTTGCTGCTGCCATTTGGCTCTTTTTGGTATTGGGTTTGTTTCGTCCGATTTTGATGGGTTCTTGGGGTGAGGCCGTGCCCTATGGCATCTTCCCCCACTTGGACTGGACGGCCGCATTTTCTTTGCGCTACGGGAATTTGTTTTACAACCCATTTCACGCTCTTTCCATTGTGTTTTTGTACGGCTCGGCTTTGTTGTTTGCCATGCACGGAGCCACCATTTTGGCTGTGACCCGTTTTGGTGGAGAGCGCGAGATTGAACAAATCACCGACCGCGGCACAGCCTCTGAACGAGCCGCTTTGTTTTGGCGCTGGACCATGGGATTCAACGCCACGATGGAGTCGATCCACCGTTGGGCCTGGTGGTTTGCGGTGTTGTGCCCCATCACCGGTGGTATCGGTATTTTGCTGACAGGCACAGTGGTCGACAACTGGTACCTGTGGGCGATCAAGCACGGCGTGGCACCGCCTTATCCAGAAATATTTCCGGCGATGGTCGATCCATCTCTGAGCAATGGAGGCAAGCCATGAGCAAGCGCTGTGTGAACTCTTTTTCCGAGCCATTGGCTAGCAGTTTGATGCAAACGCTTGGTCTTGTGATGGCGATGTTGATGCTGTCCGGGTGCGAGCGACCCAGCCCTGAATCCGTCCAAAGCGGATACCGAGGCACGGGCATGGTCCAGGTTTACAACACCCGATTGCTGGAGCTCAAAACCGATAAGAACCAAGCACCCGTGGCCTTGCCTTCGCCCGGTTCTGATGGGCCCAAGGCATCTCAGGTTTATAAAAATGTGAAAGTGCTGGGCAATTTAAGCGTGGGCGAGTTCAACCGCTTGATGGTTTCTATGAGCAGCTGGGTCTCACCCCAAGAGGGATGCGCTTATTGCCACAAGTTGCCTAATTTTGAAGACGATGGCAAGTACACCAAAGTGGTGGCGCGGCGCATGATCGAGATGACCCGGCACATCAATGCCGACTGGCAGCCCCATGTGGCCCAAACGGGTGTGACTTGTTACACCTGTCACCGTGGTGAGCCTGTGCCCAACGCAGTCTGGTTTAAATCTGACCCGCAACCTTATGGCTCGAACTTCATGGGCGATAAGGCAGGACAAAACACCCCGTCTCCCGTGGTGAACATGTCATCATTGCCCAACGATCCGTTCACACCGTTCTTATTGGGTGAGCAAAATATTCGCGTCAATGGTCCCACTGCGCTGCCCTCTGGCAACAGACAGTCGATCAAACAGGCCGAATGGACCTATGGTTTGATGACCCACATGTCCAACGCGCTGGGTGTCAATTGCACGTATTGCCACAACACACAGTCTTTCCAAAACTGGACCAACAGCCCACCCCAAAGAACAACGGCATGGCACGGTATACGCATGGCGCGTGACTTGAACTTGACCTACATGGAGTCCTTGACCGAGGTCTTTCCTGCACACCGCAAAGGGCCCACTGGCGATGTGGCCAAGCTCAACTGTGCGACATGCCACCAAGGGGCGTACAAACCACTCAATGGTGCGCCCATGGCCAAAGATTTTCCTGAGCTGCTTAAACCTGCATTGGTTGCCACCAAAGTGGCTGCCAAGTAGTTGGTCCCAGACACCTGCTGCAGCTCTCTGTCATGGAAATTCAGACACCTCTTGATGACCCATTGTCGGGTGTGGTGGTGGTTGTGCTCGCTGATTTTTTGCGACAGCATCAGGGCTGGGGCTGGCTGCGGTTGGTGGCCGGCGCTTCCCCTTATAAAGATTTGCCGGGTCTGACCATGGTCAAGGTGATGGGCAGTGGGCATGGCGGCGGCTTTAGCTTGCGGCCAAGTGCCACCCACCAAGGCTTGATTTGTACCTTCAGCCATCTTGATTTCGCCCTGAAATTTTTGGACAGCCCTTGGGTTGAAGCTTACCGACAGCGTTCGCGCGAGCTTTGGACCGGCGTTTTGACGGTGCAATCGGCCAGAGGTCTTTGGGATCGCCAGGCCTGGCTACCAACCACTGCACAAGCACTGCAAGGCATAGCGCCATCTCCAGGGCCTTTTGCTGTGTTGACGCGTGCGAGCATTGTGCCAACCAAAGCCATGGCATTTTGGCGCTACGCCCCTGCGGCCCAAGCTGGCTTGGCGCACTCCTCTGGTTGTTTGCTGGCCATGGGTTTGGGTGAGGCACCTTTGGTACGCCAGTGCACTTTCAGCTTGTGGCAAGACACAGCGACGATGGTGCAATACGCCCAACAAGGTGCACATCAGTTGGCCAGTGCGGCCGCATACAAGCACCAGTTTTTTTCTGAATCCATGTTTGTTCGCATGCGCGTGCACCAAATGTCAGGTGTTTGGAAAGGAAGGTGCTTTGATGCACCTGCAGCGCCACCCCTGCACAGGGATCCCCAATATGCACAAAGCGAGCCTGCTTTGGATTTGCACACTTTGGAGCCCAGCCATGTCTGAGCACAAGGTGGTCATCATTGGGGCGGGCATGGCCGGTCTGAGCAGCGCCATATTGCTGGCACACCAGGGCCTCGATGTCACCGTGGTGGAAGCCAGCGGCGAGCCTGGTGGCAAAGTCCACAGCCACATTGTTGACGGGGTGGCCATTGACAGCGGTCCTACGGTGTTCACCATGCGTTGGGTTTTTGATGCCTTGCTTGAAAGCGTGGGCACCAGTGTGCAAGCCGAAATGGAAATTACCCCGTTGCAGGTCTTGGCGCGCCACTTTTGGCCCGATGGCAGTCAACTCGACTTGTCCGCCGATCCACTGGTCAGCGAAGCGGCCATCGCCGCATGGTCGGGGGGCGATGAGGCCCGGCGCTTTCGCAACTTTTGTGAAACAACTCGCGCTTTGTATGACGCATTGCAAGGTCCGATGATTCGAGCCCAACGCCCGAACATGGCTGGTTTGATGTTGGACATGGGTTGGCGCGGCTTGGGTGTGCTGGCCCAATTGGGTCCAATGCGCAGCCTGTGGCAGCAATTGGGACACCAGTTCACTGATCCGCGCCTGCGTCAACTGTTTGGGCGCTATGCCACTTATTGCGGTTCATCGCCGTGGCTGGCACCGGCCACTTTGATGCTGATTGCACAGGTTGAAATGGACGGGGTTTGGTCCGTTCAAGGCGGCATGGTGGGACTGGCCCAATCATTGGCGCGGGTGGCACGTCGCCATGGCGCAGCGATGCGATACAACAGCACATGCCAGCGCATTGAAAAGCGCCATGGTCGCGTGTGTGGTGTTTGGCTGCAATCGGGTGAATTTTTGGCTGCAGATCGCGTCATTTTCAATGGCGATGTGCAGGCTTTGGGCCA
>CANJUS010000253.1:0-3603 GCA_947477505.1 Comamonadaceae bacterium
AGTCGGTCAAAGTTTAAAAAAACAAATGGAGACAAGCATGTTGAAAAAATGGCTCTGGATACTGGGCTTGTGCCAAGCCCTGGCCCCTGGTGTGGTCAGCGCGCAAACTGCGCCATACCCCAACAAGCCAGTGAAGTTTGTCGTGCCCATCACGCCGGGCGGCAGCAACGATGTGCTGGCGCGCACCATCGCCCAAAAGCTCAGCGACAACTGGCGTCAAGCGGTGGTGGTAGAAAACCGACCCGGTGGGGGCATGAACCTGGGCTCGGACCTGGTGGCCAAAAGCCCCCCCGATGGCTATACATGGTTGCTTGGTGCCAACAACATCTTTGTGACCAACCCGCACGTGGGCAAGATGCCATTTGATGTGTTCAAAGATTTGATCCCTGTCACCACGGTGGCAGTGGTGCCTTTTGTGCTGGCGGTCAATGCGAACTTTCCAGCCAAAAACGTTGCTGAGTTGGTGGACTATGCCAAGAAAAACCCCAACGCATTGAACTACGGTTCCTCGGGCAACGGCTCACCCCAGCAACTGGCCGCCGAAATGCTCAACCACGTGGCGGGCATCAAGATGCAACACGTGCCCTACAAAGGTGCGGTACCCGCCATCACCGACTTGCTGGGTGGCCGCATCCAAGTGTTCATTGGCGCGGTCAACTCCTTGTTGCCCCACGTCAAAGACGGCAAACTGCGTTTGCTCGCTGGTGCCGGTGGCAAACGCTTTGCCGCCTTCCCCGATTTGCCTGCCATCTCTGAAACCGTGCCAGGGGTGGCGCTGGACGTGTGGCTGGGTGTGTTCATGCCAGCGGGGGTCCCCAAAGAAATTGTCACCAAAGTCAATGCCGATATTGCCCAGGTTTTGCAACTGCCCGAAGTGCGTTCCAACTTGGCGGCGCAAGGCATTGAGCCAACCACCAGCACCCCCGAAGCACTGGCCCAAATCATCCGCGATGACCATGCCCGCTGGGGCAAGGTCATCCGTGACGCCAACATCAAAGCCGACTGAGCCGCATGACCACACCCACCTTTTCCACCCCCCACAACGACTTGCCAGTGCCCGGAGAACCGGGCAGTGAATTTTGGGGCAGTGACGCCATTGCCCAATGCCTGCGCGACATGCAGATTCCGTATCTCGCACTCAACCCAGGTGCAAGTTATCGGGGTTTGCATGACAGCTTGGTCAACCACTTGGGCAACCACGCCCCGCAAATGTTGCTGTGCCTGCATGAAGAGGTGGCCATCGCCGTGGCACATGGTTACGCCAAAACATCGGGCCGCATGATGGGTGCAGTGGTGCACTCCAACGTTGGCTTGATGCACGCCGCCATGGCCGTTTTCAATGCATGGTGTGACCGCGCACCGGTGCTCATGATCGGTGCAACTGGCCCGTGGGACGCCGCCCGCCGCCGCCCCTGGATCGACTGGATCCACACCGCCGCCGATCAAGGTGCTTTGGTGCGCGATTACACCAAGTGGGACAACCAGCCGGGCTCCATCCCAGCGGCCATTGAGGCTTTGTTGCGGGCCAGTCAAATTGCCCAAACCGCGCCACGCGGTCCGGTCTACGTCAATTTGGATGCCGCTTTACAAGAGCAAAAAACCGGTGCTTTGGTGCCCACGCCCGATGTGCGCCGCTACGCTCCCCCTGTGGCAGCGCCCCCCAACCCCACCGATGTGGCGCACGCTGCTGAATTGCTCAGCCATGCCCAACGGCCTGTCATCTTGATGGGTCGCATGTCACGCAGCGAAACCGATTGGCAAGCCCGCGTGGCGCTGGCTGAAAAAATTCAAGCGCCGGTGATCACCGATTTAAAAACGGGTGCAGTGTTTCCCACCGATCACCCGCAACACGTGGGTCCCCCAGGCAATTTCATGCCGCCTGCGGCTTGTGAAGCTTTGCGCCAAGCCGATGTGGTGTTGATGCTCGACTGGGTTGACCCCGGTGGCGCATTCAAGCAAGCCTTTGGCAGCAGCAGCACGCCGGCCCAGGTCATCCATGTATCGCTGGACGCACACAGCCACCGCGGTTGGAGCATGGACATGGGCAGCTTGCCCCCGGCAGATGTGTTCATGCTGTGCGAGCCCGATGCGGCAGTCAACGCTTTGCTGGAAAAGGTCAAACCCCGCATCGCGCGCGAATGGCCAACGCCTGCCCCATTGCCCCCGCATGGCAATGAGGTGTTAGGTATTCGCCACTTGGCGCAAGCGCTGGAAACCTTGCCCGAACCGATTTGTTTGGTGCGCCTGCCCTTGGGTTGGAACGGGGCCTACCGCCATTTCCGCCACCCCCTCGATTACTTGGGTGCAGACGGCGGTGGCGGTGTGGGTGCAGGGCCTGGCAATGCGGTGGGCACCGCCCTGGCCTTGCGCGACATGGGCTCAGATCGGGTGGCCGTGGCCATGATTGGCGACGGCGATTTTTTAATGGGCAACACCGCCATTTGGACAGCCGTGCATTACCGCATCCCATTGCTGGTCATCGTGTGCAACAACCATTCTTTTTTCAATGACGAGTTGCATCAAGAACGGGTGGCCAAAGAACGTGCACGTCCCCCCGAAAACAAATGGATCGGACAGCGCATGGACGGGCCCGAGATCAACATCGCAGCGATGGCGCAATCCATGGGCGCCACGGCCATCGGTCCGGTGCGAACACCACACGATTTACCCGCTGTGGTTTTGCAAGCATGGCAACATGCCCGCCAAGGGCAGGTGTGCGTGATCGATGCTTGCATTGCCCCCGGTTATGACGCCAACATGAGTGGCCAAGCCACCGCCAGCCACAAGAGATGAACATGTCCACCGATCACCCCACACTTGTCTTGCCCCAGCACCGCGACCTGTATTACGGCGGTGCTTGGCACCGGCCTTTGGGCGGTTATCTGGACACATTCAACCCGGCCACTGGCGAATCTTTGGGGCCAGCGGCCGAAGCCAGCAGTGCCGATGTGGATGCGGCTGTGCGCGCTGCCCAACAGGGCTTTGCCGTATGGCGCAAGTTAAAACCCTTGGAACGCGCGGCCTTGCTGAAAAAGGTGGCCCAGGTGTTGCGCGACAACGCCTTTGAATTGGCCTTGCTCGACGCTGCCAACTGTGGCAACCCGATCAGCGAGATGCAACGCGATGCGCTGATTGCAGCGGCCCAAATAGACTACTACGCGGGGCTGGCCACAGAGATCAAAGGAGAGACACTGCCCATGGGAGAGGGCATCCTCAATTACACGCTGCGCGAGCCCTATGGGGTGTGCGCACGCATCGTCGCCTACAACCACCCCATCATGTTCACCGCCGCCAAAATGGCCCCGCCGCTGATTGCGGGCAACACAGTGATCATGAAGCCCCCCTACCAAGCACCGCTGTCATCGTTTCGCATGATGGAGTTGCTTGACGGCATCTTGCCCCCAGGGGTGCTCAATATTCTCAGCGGTGGTGTTGAGTGCGGACAAGCACTGGTCAACCACCCCGACGTACCGCGCTTGGCCTTGATTGGCAGCGTCCCCACCGGTCGGGCCATTGCCCGCGCAGGCGCCGAGCGGCTCAAACACGTGAGCTTGGAGTTGGGCGGCAAAAATGCCTGCATCATTTATCCAGACGCTGATTTGG
>CANJUS010000254.1:0-3602 GCA_947477505.1 Comamonadaceae bacterium
CTGCCCAGGCGAACGGCAAAACACCTGACACCAGGTGGCACGCTCCCCAGTGGTGGGGCCTGAGCACAGGCCGCGATCCACGTCAGCGGTGGGGGTCATCCCACGCCTATCGCCAGTTGCGTGCGGGGCAGAGTTTACGTCACTGCAGGCCCTCAGTTTGGCAGGGTGGCTGTGGTGTGGCCCAAGGCGCGTGACGCAAAAGACCCAGCACCTAGCGCATCTGGGTGAGCTTTTGCGCCCGCTCCCACAGCTTTTCAAAGGTGGTGGCTGGCGCCTCGCTGGGCTCGCTGGCGGGCACAGACTGGCCTGCGGCCACCAGCATCAAGCGCGCATGCTCGGCCATCACCTTTTGGGCGTAGCCGCCATCGACCTCGCTGTTGCTCGCGCCCACGTAAAACTTCAGCCCACCCTCGATGGAGCCGCCCGCGCGGGCAATGCATTCTTTGAGCACAAACACCCCCACGCGCAGGTTGGCCACCGGGTCAAAGGCGGCAAATTTGCCGCCAAAGCCTTCGTATTTTTCTGAATGCACCTTGGTCATCACCTGCATCAGGCCTTGCGCGCCCATGGAACTTTGGGCAAAGGGGTTGAAGCCCGACTCGATGGCCATCACCGCCAAGATCAGGGTGGGTTCAATTTGGTTGCTCGGGCCTACCTCATAGGCCTCTGCCACCAAGGCACTGAGGGGTTCGGGTGCCACCCGGTATTTGCGGCTGAGCCAATAGGCCAAGTTGGCCTGCTGCTTGGGCAGATCGCGCGGGTCGTTGGCGGTGGCGCGGTCGGCCGCGTCGATGTCGGTGGCAAAGCCCAAGGTGTCGGTTTGGCGCTCTTGCAGCCAAGACATCAGCAAAGACTCGCCGCTGGTGCGCAAATCGGGGCGCAGGACGAAGGTGACGCTGATCAACACCACGGCCATGCCGACCAGGGCAAAGCCGTTGTGGCTGATCAGGAAAAACCCTTGGCCGATGTCTTGCAGCATGGTCACCACGCCCATGCGCAATTGGTGCAGCATGTTGTTGGCGCTTTGGGTGATGGCTTTCAAATGCAGGTCTCCGGGGTTGAGGGCGGGTCTGGCGGCCGTGGGTTGCAAGGGGCTGCGGGCCGCAGGGGTCATGGGCAGGGGGTAAACCACCGCGCCAGGTGGGTCGGGGTGCTCCAGCACCACCGATCAGGACTGGCTGGTATTTTAAAGCCCCGCACCGGGAGGGGTGAGGTCGCGCCCAGACAGCGCGGTTGGCGGGATCGAACCCAAGCCTCGGGCCGGGGCGGCCCCACTGAGGCGACAATAGGCGCACACAGGGCCCCCTGGGTGCGCCGAAAGGCCTCCGCCCAGGGGTGTTCCGCTTCAGTGCCATCCCCCTAGATTCAAGAATTGTGAGATTGTTGTGACCGACGCTTCTGCCAGCACCATGGACACCGCCGCTTTGGACCGGCTGACCGGTGGTGCTTTCACCGCCCCCACAGCCTCTGAGCGCGCTGCTTGCGTGCGCAATTGGTTGGCCAGCGACCCCAGCTTTGAACACTTGCAAGAGGTTTACAAGGAGCTCAGCGCCAAAGACAAGGGCGCGGCCAAACCGCTGCGCGAAAAGCTCGATGAACTGCGCCGCGCCCGCGGCCAAGAGGCCTTGGCCCAAGAATGGGCACAGCGGGGACAGACTTTGTTGGCGGCCCAGCGCATGAATTTGGCCGACGCCATGGCCTGGCAGCGCGATGCTGCCAAAGCCGGTGCCCCGCTTTCGCGTGAACCCTTGCAGGGCCTGAAAACCCAATTGGCCGAGCGTGTCAAAGCGATTGAAGACCTGCAACACAACGCACAGGTTTACCGCGAAGCCAGTGTGCTCATGACCCAGCGCATCGAGGTGCTGTCGACCAAACCCTTGTCCGACGCCTTGGCCCAGCGCGAGGGCTTGCAAGCCGATTGGCTGCGCTGGCAAACCGATGCACAGGCATTGATGGCCTCGCCCAATTGGGCCAGCGTGGATGCCAAATTTGCGCCCATTTTGCACACCTGCGAAGCCCAACTGAAAGCCGTTTGGGAGGCCTTCCAAGGTGCTTTGGGCCAGGCCGAAATGGCTGCCACCGACGCCAGCTTGCCCCTGCCACCGGTACCGGCCTGGGCTGACCAAATCCGCACCCAGCGAGGCGAATCGGTGGCCAGCGCAGCGCCACCCAACCAGCGCCCCAAGGTCGACCCGGCGCAGCGCGCCAGCGCCCAAGCCGCTGTCCAAGCGGCTTTGCACACCCTCGAGCAAGAGGTGTCCCAGGGCCACGGCAAAGCCAGTGCGGGCGCAGCCCAGGCCTTGCGTCAGGCGCTCAAGGAGCAGGGGCGCTGGATCGACGACAAACTGCAGCACCACGCCGATCAAGTGTTGTTGGCGGCGGGTGAATTGGAGGGTTGGCAGCGTTGGCGCGCCGATCAACTGCGCACTGAATTGGTCCAAAAGGCCGAGGCCTTGTTCAAGCCCGCACCGGCCAGCGCCGAAGGGGCCGAGCCGGCCCCACCCATCCCAGCCATGGGCGGTCGCAAAATGCAAGAGGCCTTGCGTCAATTGCGCGAGCAGTGGAAGCAAACCGACCAAGGTGGGCTGCCCAACCATGGTCTGTGGAAACGTTTTGACCACGCTTGCAACCAGGCCCACAAGGTGGTCGAACTGTGGTTGGACAAAGTGCGCGCCGATGCTGCCGCCAACAAAGCCCAGCGCCAGGGCTTGATCGATGAATTGCGGGCCTGGGCCGCAGAACATGCCCAAGGGCCCGACTGGAAAAGCGTGGCGCGCCAGTTGCACCAGTTTGACAACCGCTGGCGCGAGGCCGGTCACTTGAGTGAAAAGGTGTTTGTCGAAATGCAAGCGGCTTGGCGCGAGGCCTTTCAAGTCGCTTGCGCGCCGCTGGAGTCGGTGCAGCAAGCCAGCGTGCTGCGCCGCCAAGGCATGATTGCCGAGGCCGAACAACTTGCCGCCACCGAGGTGCTGCGGGTTGATGCGGTCAAGGCCTTGCAGCAGCGTTGGCAGGCCGAGGCCCAAAGCATGGTGCTCGATCGCCGCTTTGAGCAAAAGCTGTGGGATGCGTTTCGCAAGCCCATTGACGACGCCTTCCAGCGCAAAACAGCCCAGCGTGAGCAATTCAACGCTGCCATGAGCGCGCACGACAAGGCGGTGCTGCAAGCGGCCAAGGCCTTGGAGGCAGCCAACGCCAGCGCCGACGCAGCGGCCATTCGCGCGGCCATGCGCCAGTTGGATATGGCCATGCGCGGCCAGGCCCAGCCCGAGCCGGTCGCACCACCCGATGCATTGCCTGCGCTTGATGCGCCCACCAGCGAAACCCCTCAAGAACCGGTCGGCGAGGCCACAGCGCCGGCCACCGATGCGCCCGTTGCCGAAGCGCCAGCGGCCGATGCACCTGACTCAGACGGCACGGCGCTAGAAGTGGTGATCCCTGCCAGTGCACCTGAGCCCGCTGCACCAGTGCGTGTGGCCAAACCCGTGGTGGCCGTGCGCGGTGACGACCGACCGGGCATGAAAAAAGCCGAGCCCGCGCCCATCGGGCGCGGCTTCAAGGGGCGCGATAGCCGAGACAGCCGTGATGGCCCCAGAGGGCGGCCC
>CANJUS010000255.1:0-3592 GCA_947477505.1 Comamonadaceae bacterium
GACCTAAAGCCGGAGAGTTTCAAGTCGCCGGACCCAAGGCTTGCTGCATGGCCTGGCCCAAGCCAGAAAAGTGTGACATGGCTTTGGGGGTGGGCACCAAAAATTTGGTGCGGCGGTTATTGCCTTCGTAAACGGTGTCCACCAAGCCCACATCGCGCAGCAAATCAAGTTTGCGGTGGATGGTGGCGGGCGATGCGATGTGCACCAAAGCCATGGCGTCGCTGATGGTCATGGACTGCTGTTGGTTGTGTTTGAGTGCAATCAATTCCAAGAGCTTGCGGGAATCGGCATCAATGGTGGGCATTTGCCCGGCGCCTTCCAGGGTGTGCAGGAGATTTAAAAATCTAAGGTAAACCTGTGGGTCACTCATTGATGTATTCCTGATTTATTTATTTGAAACTATATTTTTGGAAAATAAACAAATTGTCCTCATACCGTCATCATAACCCATGACAGATTCAAAAAGCTCATCCCTCATGGTGATCGGTCGCCCCAAAGGGTGAGCATTTCCAAGGGGTTGCCGCTCACAAAAGATGTTCACGAGCCCCAAGTACCGCACCAGTTGCACCCATGGGTCAAACCTATAATCGCCTCCTTTGGGCTTGGGGCCACTCCTTGGGCTTGCGGCCCTGAGCAACGCTCCAGCACTGCCAAACACCATGAACACCCATTCCCACACCACGCCCCGATTGTCCGTGGCTGATATCCGCAAGTCTTTCTTAGACTTTTTTGCCGCCAAAGGCCACACCGTGGTCGCCTCCAGCCCTTTGGTGCCGGGCAACGACCCCACACTGATGTTCACCAATTCCGGGATGGTGCAGTTCAAAGACGTGTTTTTGGGCTCGGACAAGCGCTCTTATGTGCGCGCAGCCTCGGTGCAAGCCTGTTTGCGCGCGGGCGGTAAGCACAACGATTTGGAAAACGTGGGCTATACCGCCCGCCACCACACCTTTTTTGAGATGTTGGGCAACTGGTCCTTTGGCGACTACTTCAAGCGTGAAAGCCTGAAATGGGCTTGGGAGTTGCTCACCGAGGTCTACCAATTGCCCAAAGAGCGCTTGCTCGCCACCGTCTATCAAGAAGACGACGAGGCCTACGACATTTGGACCAAAGAAATTGGTCTGCCGCCCGAGCGGGTCATCCGCATTGGCGACAACAAGGGCGGGCGTTACAAGAGCGACAACTTTTGGATGATGGCCGACACCGGCCCTTGCGGTCCTTGCAGCGAAATTTTTTACGACCACGGCGACCACATCCCCGGAGGCCCACCCGGCAGCCCAGATGAAGACGGTGACCGTTTCATCGAAATTTGGAACAACGTGTTCATGCAGTTCAACATGGCCGAGGACGGCTCGGTCACACCGCTGCCCGCGCCCTGCGTGGACACGGGCATGGGCTTGGAGCGCTTGGCCGCCATCC
This sequence comes from Comamonadaceae bacterium, assembly GCA_947477505.1. GTDB lineage: Bacteria > Pseudomonadota > Gammaproteobacteria > Burkholderiales > Burkholderiaceae_C > Limnohabitans. Next base: position 1,420 of record CANJUS010000255.1, read on the forward strand.
TCCAGCATGTGCACAGCAACTACGAGATCGACCTGTTTGACACCCTGATCAAAGCAGCAGCGCGTGAAACCGGTGGCACCGACTTGGCCCATAACTCTTTGCGCGTGATTGCCGACCACATCCGCGCTACTGCGTTTTTGGTCAGCGATGGTGTGGTGCCCTCCAACGAGGGTCGCGGCTATGTGCAGCGGCGCATCGTCCGCCGCGCCATCCGCCACGGCTACAAGCTGGGCCAAAAAACACCGTTCTTTCACAAACTGGTGCCCGATTTGGTCTACCTCATGGGCGCGGCCTATCCCAGCTTGGCCCAGCAGGCCGAGCGCATCACCGCGATTTTGAAAACCGAGGAAGAACGGTTTTTCGAAACCCTGGAAATTGGCATGCACATCTTGGACGAGGCATTGGCCAATGGCGTGCAAGTCTTGCCCGGTGAAGTTGCATTCAAGTTGCATGACACCTATGGATTTCCGCTGGACCTGACCAACGATGTGTGCCGTGAGCGTTCCTTGCAAGTCGATGAGGCCGGTTTTCACGCCGCCATGGACCGGCAAAAAAACCAAGCCCGCGCGGCGGGCAAGTTCAAGATGGACAAGGCACTGGACTACAGCGGCGCCCCCACCGCGTTTGTGGGCTACGACAGCCTGCAAGCGCAAGCCAAAATTTTGGCGCTGTACCACGACGGTGTGTCGGTGGCAGCCCTGAACCATGGCCAAAACGGCGTGGTGGTGTTGGACAACAGCCCTTTTTACGCTGAAAGCGGCGGCCAAGTGGGCGACGCGGGCGAACTGGTCAGCGGCTCGGCTCGCTTTGAGGTGGGCGACACCCAAAAAATCAAGGCCGATGTGTTTGGCCACCACGGCACGCTGACCCAAGGCACGATCAATGTGGGTGACAGCCTGAGCGCCACCGTGCGCTCAGCCGTGCGCGCGGCCACGGTGCGCAACCACAGCGCCACCCATTTGATGCACAAGGCTTTGCGCGAGGTGCTGGGTGAGCATGTGCAGCAAAAAGGTTCGCTGGTCAACGACGAGCGCACCCGCTTTGACTTTGCCCACAACGCTCCCGTGACGGATGCGCAAATCGCCGACATCGAAGCACGGGTGAACCTTGAAATTTTGGCCAATGCCGCCACCCAAGCGCGGGTGATGGACATCGAGTCGGCGCAAAAAACCGGTGCCATGATGCTGTTTGGCGAGAAATACGGCGAGTCGGTGCGGGTGCTCGACATCGGTACCAGCCGCGAGTTGTGCGGCGGCACCCATGTGCAGCGCACGGGTGACATTGGCTTGTTCAAAGTGGTGTCCGAGAGCGGTGTGGCCGCTGGAGTGCGCCGCATCGAGGCGGTCACCGGTGCCAATGCCTTGGCCTATGTGCAAGGTTTAGAGCGCACCGTGCACGAGGCTGCAGGCAGCTTGCGCGCGCCCACGGCCGAGTTGAACCAACGCATCCACCAAGTGCTCGACCAGGTCAAAGGGCTGGAGAAAGAACTTGCCACCCTCAAAGGCAAGCTGGCCTCTTCGCAGGGCGATGAGTTGAGCGGCCAGGCCACGGATGTCAAAGGTGTCAAGCTCTTGGCGGCGCGCTTGAACGGGGCCGATGCCAAAGCCTTGCGCGAGACCTTGGACAAGCTCAAAGACAAGCTCAAAACCGCCGTGGTGGTGTTGGCCAGTGTCGATGGCGACAAGGTGCAAATTGCGGCCGGTGTGACTGCCAACACCATGGGCCGCGTGAAAGCCGGAGAGTTGGTCAACTTTGTGGCTCAGCAGGTGGGCGGCAAGGGCGGCGGCAAGCCCGACTTGGCCATGGCCGGTGGCACACAGCCTGCGGGTTTGGACGCGGCACTGGCCAGCGTGCAGGGCTGGGTGAGCGAGCGCCTGTAAACGCCACGCGATGGTTGCGGCTTATCGCTAAAGTTGCAAGGCCCAAGGCCTGGTAGCGTGACCTTGGACAACCCACGGGACAAGGGTTATCCATGGGCTGGGACGCTCTTTGCGCCCCTTAGCATCGGCGCCAACGCCAGGGCCTGCCCGTGCGGATGGTTGCACGGGCCCGGCTTGGCGCTCAACCCCAGGAGCGTTCATGTCCACCATTCAGGTCAATGGCCAAGTGCACAAAGTGCAGGCCGACTCACAAACCCCTTTATTGCATGTGCTGCAAAACGAGCTCATGCTCA
>CANJUS010000256.1:0-3530 GCA_947477505.1 Comamonadaceae bacterium
CTTGTACCGGTTGCGAGAAAAAATGTACTTTCCCCAGCGGCCCCCGCAGCCAAGAGATGTTCACTTGCAGCGAGCGCACCGACATGCTGAGTGCACGTGTGGAAGGTTTGGTGCGATTGCGCAAGAAGCCCCGCGCGCTACGCAAGTTGGCCATCGTGTTGTTTAACTTTCCACCCAACGCGGGCAGTGTGGGCACGGCCGCATACCTGTCGGTGTTCCATTCCCTGTTCAACACCCTGCAGCGCCTCTCGCAAGAAGGCTACCAAGTTGACTTGCCCAGCAGCGTGGATGATCTGCGCGAACGCTTGTTGCATGGCAACGCTCAGCAATATGGCACACAGGCCAACGTGCTGCACGCCATGGACACCACACACCATGTGCAAAACGAGCGCTGGCTGTCTGAGATCGAAGCGCAATGGGGCAGCGCACCCGGCAAGCACCTGACCAATGGGCAATCGTTGTTCATTTTGGGTGCGGCCTTTGGCCAAGTGGTGGTCACCGTGCAACCCGGCTTTGGCTACGAAGGCGACCCTATGCGTTTGCTGTTTGAAAAAGGCTGCGCCCCCACCCACGCCTTCAGCGCGTTTTACCGCTATTTGCGCGAAGACTATGCGGCCGATGCCGTGCTGCACTTTGGCACACATGGCGCTTTGGAATTCATGCCCGGCAAACAAACTGGCTTGTCCGCCCAATGCTGGCCCGATCGCCTCATTGGTGCCATGCCCAATATTTATTTGTACGCGGCGAACAACCCTTCGGAGGGTGCACTGGCCAAGCGCAGGGGGTCTGCCACCTTGGTGAGCTACCTCACCCCAACCTTGACCCATTCTGGCCTTTACAAAGAGCTGGTCAGCCTTCAGCAATCAATTGAGCGTTGGCAACAATTGGGCCCCGATCAAGCCGACGATCGGACCAGCCTGACCGAGCTGATCCATGAGCAAGCGCGCACCATCGATATGTCCGTTCCAGCTGCATTTGACCCCGCATCAGACAGCGCCAACGCCGCTTGGATTGAACTGCTGCAAAACCAATTGCTGGAACTGGAATACGCCCTCATTCCCGAAGGCTTGCACGTGATCGGCCAAGCCCCCACCCGCACACAGCGCTTGCAGACCTTGCAAGTCATGGCCGATGCCATGGGACTGACGCAACTGAAACATCAAAACGAGATCATGGAATCCTTGGTCGATGGGGCCAGCCCAGCTCAACTCAGTGCGCGCTTGAACTCACCGCCCGACGACAAAGCACAAACCGAGTCCTTGCGCCAATTGGTGCGCACCAACGAACTGCTGGGCCAAGACCATGAAATGCAAGGCCTGATGCGCGCGCTCGATGGCCGCTATCTGCAGCCAGCGCCCGGGGGGGATTTGATCCGCAACCCCCAAGTGTTGCCCACGGGGCGCAATCTGCACGGACTGGATCCATTTCGCATGCCCTCGGCCTTTGCCGTGCGCGATGGCCAGCGACAGGCGGAAAAATTGCTCGCCCGTTATGCACAAGACCACCAAGCCTTGCCAGAGACCGTGGCCATCGTGCTGTGGGGCACCGACAACTTGAAAACCGAAGGTGGCCCGCTGGCCCAGGCCCTGGCCTTGATGGGTGCAACCCCTCGCTTTGACAACTATGGACGCCTGGCCGGTGCCAGCTTGGTTCCCTTGGCCAACTTGGGTCGGCCACGCATTGACGTGGTCATGACCTTGTCGGGCATATTCCGTGACCTGCTGCCCATGCAGATCCGATTGCTGGCCGAGGCCTCCTTCTTGGCTGCCAGCGCAGACGAGCCTGTCGAACAAAACTTCGTTCGCAAGCATGCCTTGGCCTTCTTGGCCGAACACGATGGCAGCACCATGGAATGCGCATCGCTGCGCGTGTTTGGCAATACCGAGGGTGCTTATGGTGCCAACATCAATCACCTGATCGACAGCAGCTGCTGGGAAAACGAGAACGAGCTGGGTGATGCCTTCACCAAGCGCAAGGGTTTTGCGTATGGCCGCGAAGGCCACCCCGTGCGCAACACCGCCGTGCTGCAAAGTGCGCTGGCCAGCGTGTCACTCACTTACCAAAACCTGGACTCGGTGGAGTTGGGTGTCACCAGCATCGACACTTACTTTGACACCTTGGGCGGCATCAGCCGTGCCGTGCTGCAGGCCAAGCACCAGCGCGACGGCAACGCTGCCACAGCACCCCCAGTGTTCATTGGCGACCAAACCCAAGGCGAAGGGGTGGTGCGCAGCTTGACCGAACAGGTGGCATTGGAGACACGCAGCCGCATGCTCAACCCCAAATGGCACGAGAGCATGCTGCAACACGGCTACGAGGGCGTGCGGCAAATTGAAGCCCACCTGACCAACACCATGGGCTGGTCGGCCACCACCGGTCAGGTCCAACCTTGGATCTACCAGCAGTTGGCACAAACCTTTGTGCTCGACCCTGCCATGCGCGAACGCATGGCCCAACTCAATCCCACCGCGTCGGCCAAACTGGCCAACCGGTTGGTCGAAGCCACCCGGCGCCAGTACTGGCAACCCGACGCCGAAACCCTGTCGGCCCTGCTGCGGGCGGGCGAAGAACTTGAAGACCGCCTTGAAGGCATACAAGAAGGACAACCAGCATGATCGAGACCACCAGCATTCCGGTAAAAAGCATTCAGCGCAGCCGTGGGGCCGACGGCGAGGGCAGCGTGCAAGTCCAAATGGACCCGTCTGTCAAGATTGGCAATGCGAAAGTGTTTGCCATTTACGGCAAAGGCGGCATTGGCAAAAGCACCACATCCTCCAACCTGTCGGTGGCATTCAGCAAGCTGGGCAAACGGGTGCTGCAAATCGGCTGCGACCCCAAGCACGACTCCACCTTCACGCTCACCAAAAAACTCATGCCCACGGTGATCGATGCACTGGAAACCGTGGACTTTCATGCAGAAGAGTTGCGCTTAGATGACTTCGTGTTCAAGGGCTACAACGGCGTCATGTGCGTCGAAGCCGGCGGTCCACCAGCAGGCACGGGTTGTGGCGGCTATGTGGTGGGTCAAACCGTCAAACTGCTCAAAGAACACCATCTGCTGGAGGACACTGACGTCGTGATCTTCGATGTGCTTGGCGACGTGGTGTGCGGTGGCTTTGCTGCCCCGCTGCAACACGCTGACCGTGCTTTGATCGTCACCGCCAATGACTTTGACTCGATCTTTGCGATGAACCGCATCGTGCAAGCCATCGGTGCCAAAGCCAAAAACTACAACGTGCGCTTGGGCGGCGTGATCGCCAACCGCAGCGATGCGACCGACCAGATCGATAAATACAACGCCGTGGTTGGCCTCAAAACCATGGCGCATTTTCCTTTGCTTGACGAAATTCGCAAAAGCCGCCTGAAAAAGTGCACCTTGTTTGAGCTAGATCACTCACCAGCCGTGCAAGCAGTTCAAGACGAATACATGCGCCTGGCCGCTGCGCTGTGGTTGGGTGCAGACCCCCTGCCTTCGGTCCCCATGAAAGACCGTGACATCTTTGATTTGCTGGGTTTTGACTGAATCCACC
>CANJUS010000257.1:0-3527 GCA_947477505.1 Comamonadaceae bacterium
GCAAATAAACACTGAGTTTTTTCTCTGCCGCCGGTGCATGGTCTACCAAATAGTCGATCACCATCTTCTGGAAATGCCACATCACCAGCATGCCCACGGCAAAACTGATCACCACCGCTTGCCACCGTTGTTGCATGCGCAGGTCCAACCAGCGCAATAACAACATAGACAGACCAAAGCCTGCAATGACGCGGCCCCAAAACTGCAGGCCGTCCAAATCGGGGTTGGACAGCACCACATCGGTCAACTCCAGCATGCGGTGGTTGAAAGACAACTCCACCAAGGCGTACATCACCAGCACCGCGGCAAACCAAGCCTGGTCTTGCAAACTGGCTGTGCGGTGGGTGGCGTCAGGGGCGAGGTGGGGCATGGGCGGTGGATTATCTTTGATAAATATGGACAGCGTTGGGCCAGGCCTTTGGTCTGTTTGGGCCCATCCAAATACCGCCCATTCTGCGGGGGTGAGCGGTATAGTCAGACCATGGTTGAAGCTGCGCCGCCGTCAGAGCGGCATCCTTTTTTGGTGGCCCTGGGAGAGCGTGTGCGCATGCTGCGGGCCCGCCGAGGCCTGACACGCCGGGCCGTGGCCCAAGCGGCGCAGGTGTCGCTGCGCCATTTGGCCAACCTGGAGTCGGGCACGGGCAACGCTTCCATATTGATATTGCTGCAAGTGGCCAATGCCTTGCAATGCCCGTTGTCTGAACTGCTCGGAGACGTGACCACGTCAAGCCCAGAGTGGCTGTTGATCCGAGAGTTGTTACAGCACCGCAGCGAGGCCGAGTTGCAACAAGCCCGCTTGGCCATGGCCCACAGCTTGGGCGAAATACCACAGGCGGGCGAGCGGGCGAACCACATAGCCCTCATTGGCTTGCGCGGCGCGGGTAAATCCACGTTGGGGCAAACGTTGGCCCAAGACCTGGGGCGGCCTTTTGTCGAACTCAGCGCCGAGGTCGAGCGCATAGCGGGCTGCAGCATCCCGGAAATCCATGGCTTGTATGGGCCCATGGCCTACCGGCGCTACGAGCGCCAAGCGCTCGAGGAGGTGATGGCGCGCCACAGCCATGTGGTTTTGGCCACCCCAGGTGGATTGGTTTCGGACACGGCCACCTTCCAATACCTGCTCCAACATTGCTATACCGTTTGGTTGCAAGCCAGCCCGGAGGAGCACATGGCCCGGGTGGTGGCGCAGGGCGACACCCGGCCCATGGCGGCCAACCCCCAAGCCATGGAAGACTTGCGCCACATCTTGCAAGGCCGATCGGCTTTTTACGCCAAGGCAGACACCAGTCTCGACACCTCTGGTCAATCTGAGTCTGTTACCTATCAAGCCTTGCGCGATGCCTTGGGGCCGGTTTTGAAGGGATTGTAAAAAGTGCATTAAAATGCACCACATCATATAAAATGCATTATGATGCATGATTGTCTGGCGCATGTGGGCTGCGCAGACCACAACACCTGACCTGGAGACACGCGTGAATGAAACCACCGTCAATTACAAAACCCATCCAGACCAATACCGCCATTGGCGGCTGAGCTTTGATGGGCCGGTGGCCACCTTGGCCGCCAATTTTGACGAAAACGCGGGCATTCGACCGGGCTACAAGCTCAAGCTCAACAGCTATGACCTGGGGGTGGACATCGAGTTGAACGATGCACTCAACCGCATCCGTTTTGAGCACCCCGAGGTGCGCACCGTGGTGCTCACCAGCGCCAAAGACAAGGTGTTTTGTTCGGGGGCCAACATATTCATGTTGGGCCTGAGCAGCCATGCCTGGAAGGTCAACTTTTGCAAGTTCACCAACGAGACGCGCAACGGCATGGAGGACGCATCACGCCACAGCGGCTTGAAGTTTTTGGCCGCCATCAACGGGGCCTGTGCCGGGGGCGGCTATGAGCTGGCGCTGGCGTGTGACGAGATCATCTTGATCGACGACCGCTCCAGCGCCGTGAGCCTGCCCGAGGTGCCTTTGCTCGGCGTATTGCCCGGCACCGGCGGGCTGACCCGCGTGACCGATAAGCGCCATGTGCGCCACGATCTGGCCGATGTGTTTTGCACCAGTGTGGAAGGCGTGCGCGGGCAAAAGGCCAAAGACTGGCGCTTGGTGGACGACATCGCCAAGCCCGCCGTGTTTGCCGACAAAGTGAAACAGCGTGCTTTGCAACTGGCCGCTTTGAGCGATCGACCCGCCCAAGCCCATGGGGTGACACTCAAGCCACTGGCCTGCCAGCACAGTGGCGATCACCTGCACTACACCCATGTTCGGGTGGACATCGACCGGCAACAACGCTGCGCCACCTGGACCGTTTTGGCCCCTCTAGGGGCGCAGCCGGCAGACATGACAGCCATTCAAGCCGCTGGCGACCATTGGTACCCCTTGCAAATGGCGCGCGAACTCGACGACGCCATATTGCACATGCGCACCAATGAGCCCGACATTGGGCTGTGGTTGATGCGCACCCAAGGCGACGCGGCCAGTGTGCTGGCCATGGACGACGTGCTCATGGCCCATTCATCACATTGGTTTGTGCGCGAAACCTTGGGCTTGCTCAGGCGCACCTTGAGCCGTTTGGACGTGTCCTCGCGCAGCCTGTTTGCTCTGGTCGATGAAGGCAGTTGTTTTGCTGGCACCTTGTTTGAACTGGCATTGGCCTGCGACCGCATTTACATGTTGGACCTGCCAGACAACCCCAACGCCGCACCGCGCTTGACCTTGAGCCAGGCCAACTGGGGTCACTACCCCATGTGCACCGGGCAAAGCCGATTGCAGCGTCGCTTTGACAACCAAGCTGCCCAATTGCAAGCGGTGCACGAATGCACTGGGCAAAGACTGGACGCCACACATGCACACAACTTGGGTTTGGTCACCACTGCGCCCGATGACATCGACTGGGCTGATGAGGTGCGCATCGCCATCGAAGAGCGCGTGGCCATGTCGCCCGACGCGCTCACTGGCATGGAAGCCAATTTGCGCTTCAACGGCCCCGAAAACCTCTCTACCCGCGTCTTTGGCCGCCTGACCGCGTGGCAAAACTGGATCTTCCAGCGCCCCAATGCTGTCGGTGAAAAAGGCGCCCTCAAGGTCTACGGCAAAGGCGAAAAAACAGCCTTCGACTTCAACCGCATTTAATTGGGGTCAGATTCCAATTCTTTTTCAGGAGACAACATGTCCACCATCAACTACAGTGAAAAAATTCCCAACAACGTCAACTTGGGTGACGACCGCAGCTTGCAACGCGCCTTGGAGCAGTGGCAACCCAACTTCATCAACTGGTGGGACGACATGGGCCCGGACGGCTCCCAAAACTTTGACGTGTACCTGCGCACCGCCGTCAGTGTGGACCCGCAAGGTTGGGCCCAATTTGGCCATGTGAAGATGCCCGACTACCGTTGGGGCATCTTTTTGAACGCAGCCGAGCAAGACCGCAAGATTCATTTCGGCGACCACAAAGGTGAAGACGCTTGGCAAGACGTGCCCGGCGAACACCGCGCCAATTTGCGCCGCATCATCGTCACGCAAGGCGACACC
>CANJUS010000258.1:0-3517 GCA_947477505.1 Comamonadaceae bacterium
GTCACAATTTTGACCAATTATTCAAGCCGTATAGCTCATGAAATACTTTAAGTATATTTTTAAAATATATGTTTTTATTGAACTTTCTATTTGCCATGCTGGCTCATATGAAGACTTTTTCCAGGCCATAGTTCGAGATGATTCCGCCATGGTGGAAACCTTGTTAAAACGCGGATTTGATGCCAACACACCCAGCCCCCAAGGGGCATCACCCTTGATGTCAGCCATTCGCCAAGCTGCCCTTAAATCTGCCATTGTTTTGGCTGCCTGGCCCCAAACGCGGGTCGACGACCGCAATGCCGAAGATGAAACACCCTTGATGCTGGCGGTATTTCACAACCAGAAGTCGGTCGTCCATTTGCTGATCGAGCGGCAGGCAGACGTCAATAAACCCGGCTGGACGCCATTGCATTACGCGGCCACCCAAGGACACGCAGACATGGTGCGCGTGCTGATGCAGCACCATGCATACATTGACGCGCCTTCGCCCAATGGGACCACACCTTTGATGATGGCAGCTCACTACGGCAACCCCTTGGTCACCAAACTTTTTCTTGAGGAAGGCGCTGACCCGCGACTGAAAAATGACCTTGGTTTGAGTGTGCTGGATTTCGCCCATCAAGGGCCACATGCACAGGAAACCATTCCTTATATCCAGGCTTTTCTGGCCAGCTGGAATGCCCGGGCACCTACAAAACCCTGAGCCTATTAAATGATTGGCCCAATCATTAACTTAACATAATATACATCGTAATGAATTTATGATGCCATCAATCAGCCCAAAGCAACAAAGCATCCCGGCCATGGACCATCAACTGGGCTTGGGTGCCAAACGGCAAACACACTTTGGTGGCGACATGACCAAACGGCAGATCGGTCAGCACCGGCACCTTCAATTGCTGGCGCAACCGGTCGACCACCGTGTTGAACTGAAAGCCCGCATCGTGGCTGGTGAGCGTGTAGTGGGTAAAAGCGCCAAACACAATGGTCTTTTGACGGGCCAAAATACCGGCATGCAGCCACTGCGTCAACATGCGTTCAATGCGGTACGGGTGCTCGGCCAAGTCTTCCAGGTACAAAATACCGCCACGAACATCTGGGAAATATGGGGTTCCGATCAAGCTGGTCAAAACCGATAGATTGCCTCCCCAAAGCGTCGCGTTTTTCGCCCAAAACCCATCAGCGCGGTGGGTGCTGGCACGGGTATCGCGAACGGGCAAACGCCATCCAGCGCCCTCGTTTTGGCCCAAAGCCAAGTCTTGAAAGGTGTCTTGCATGATGTCGTCCACCACATCACGGCCCCAATCGGCAACCACGTCCGGCCCAGACCAAGTCGCCACAGTCTGACGAGCATAAAGGGCCGCTTGAAACGCTGAAAAGTCACTGAACCCCACAAACTGCGTTCCACGGGACACGGCCTTGGCAAGGGCTTTGTAGGGCAAATCGGGCAATAAGCGGGTCAAGCCATAACCGCCACGTGAAATGATGGCGATGTCTGCACCGCTGACAGAAGCACGCGTGATAGCGGCCAAACGAGTTTCGTCATCCCCAGCGAAGCGCTGGTGGGCTGACAGCGCTGCCGTGTCGACCTCGACTTCGTGACCCAAGGCTTTCAAGCGCGCCACCCCACGGCGAAAAGCGGCTTTGTCGCGCACAGCGCTGGATGGGGAAAACACATACACATGGGCCATCGGTCAGTGCTCCTTGACAGAAAAATGTAACACCGCACGTTGGGCAATGGCAAGGCCGTGCTCTTGCACAAAATGCCCTGCTTGCGGCAACACCCACAGGGGTGGCGCGTGGCGAATGGTTTGCTGCAAGGTTTGCATCACGGGAACGCCAAGCACCGGATCTTGTTCGCCCACCACCAATAAGCTTTGGCCTGACCATTGTTCACGCCAAAAGACCTCTGCTTGGCGCGAAATGTCTGCGCCGTCATCACCAGGTCGTTGTGGCACCAGATTGGGAAAGGCGCGCAAAGCGGCACGGTGGCCGGCGTCTGGAAATGGGGCTTGGTATGCAGCGCATTCGGCAGAGCTCAAATCGGGGTTGCCTCGGCCCATCAAGCGGCCCACGTCAAACAGGGGTTTGTCGTTGCACATTTGCCGCCAAGCCAAAAAGCCTGAGCTCAATGGCTGGGTGCCGGTGGCCAATGTGGTGTTCATCGCCAACAAACCTTGAAACCGATGTGGTTGCGCCATGGGCAAGGTCAAACCCAAAATGCCTCCCCAGTCTTGTACCACCAGCACGACTTGTTTCAAATCCAAGTGCTCGACCATGTCGAGCAAAACCTGTCGATGCCAGCCAAATCGGTGTTGCTGGACCTTCTTGGGTTTATCACTGCGGCCAAACCCTGGCAGATCAGGGGCCACCACCCGGTGTCCAGCGGCCAAAAACGCTGGAATCATTTTTCGATAAAGGTAACTCCACGCCGGGTTGCCATGCAGGCACAGCCAAGTGATGTCTGCATCCTTGGGTCCCAAATCCAAGCAATGCATGCGCAAACCATTCAGGCTGGGCAAGTCTGCCAAATAAGTGGCGGTCCATGGGTAACCTGGTAAATCCGTTAACAAGGCTTCGGGGGTGCGCACCGCGTCGTCGCGCAAAGGCACATGGGAGCTGAGGGTGTTTTGTAAGACCCGCTTTTCACGGAAAAAGGTTTGCATCAAATCAGTGCACGCATCAGCCATCACACCACCCGTTACAGCCGGTGCATGCATGCCGGGCAAATCAAACAGTCGGGTGATGGAGTTAACCGCACCGGTTCTGGGCTCTGCAGCGCCATAGACCAAACGCGCTAATCTGGCGTGGGCAATCGCACCGCAGCACATGGCGCAAGGCTCCAAGGTCACATACAAAGTGCAGTCTTCCAAGCGGTAATTGCCCAATGCCTGGGCGGCTTGACGCAGGGCATTGATTTCGGCGTGGGCGCTTGGGTCGTGGTCGCCAATGGGCGAGTTGTGACCAAGCCCCACCACCCTGCCCTGGTACACCACCACTGCGCCCACGGGTACTTCACCGGCACTTTGGGCCGCTTCGGCCTGCGCCAAGGCCAAGCCCATCGCAGCTTCATCGCTCAGCGGTGAGGGGGTTGCAGACATGGTTGGCAATGGATCAAGGTCTGGCGCGTGCTTCACAAACCCAATTTCACCATCCATTGGGACAGGGCGCGCTCTTGCTCAGTTCCTTGCGCGTAATCGGCCTTCATGCGCTCGTGAGCTTCGCTGCGGTGCTGATTGAGTTTGATTTTGCACTGCACATCGAGCACCTCGCCTTTGAAAGCCACAATCGCTTTGAGCATGCCCTGGGTGTAGCTTTCGGGCAAACCCCGCCACTGCTGGGCATAGGGGGCGTCATGGTCAGCGATCAACTGCTTGAGCAGCAAATCTTTGGCTGCTTCCCCCTCGACCAAATGCATGCGCACCTTCACGTGCACTGCGAGGTAGCTCCAAGTGGGAACGCGCACCAAATCAGGATAAACGCGGGTGGACATGAAGGCTTGGGGCCCATGAAAAAC
>CANJUS010000259.1:0-3516 GCA_947477505.1 Comamonadaceae bacterium
CACCGCCATGACGCCGCGCGACTTTGGCCCCCCCACGCGCCCCCCACGAGAGCACCTGGCCGCATTGGCTGCCCAAACCCCGACCCCCACAGGGGTGGCGTTTTTATTTGGCTCCGAGCGCTTTGGCATGCGCAATGAGGATGTGTACAAGGCCCATGTGTGCCTGCAAATTCCCACCACCCCCGATTTTGGCTCGCTCAACCTGGGGGCAGCGGTGCAGTTGCTGGCCTATGAGTGGCGTCTGGCGATGGGTGGGTTTGCCGCCATCGGCCCGGCTACCGGGGCAGATCCAGACACCCCGGCGGATGCTGCCAGCGTCGCGGGCATGCTCAAGCATTGGGAAGAGGCCTTGGTGGCGGTGGGTTTTTTAGACCCTCAGGCTCCCAAAAAACTCATGCCCCGCTTGCAACAACTGTTCAACCGGGCCGCGCCCACGCCAGAAGAAATCCACATCCTGCGCGGCATTGCCAAAAGCATGTCACAAGCGGCGCAGGCCAAAAACGAACACAAGCGATAAACTCGCCGCACATGTTTGCCCGAATCCAATCCGACATCCAGTGCATCCTGGACCGCGACCCCGCCGCCCGCAGCCGTTGGGAGGTGTTGACCTGTTACCCGGGCTTGCACGCCTTGGTCTTGCACCGCTTTGCCCATGGCTGTTGGGGCTGGGGCTTGCGCTGGCTGGGGCGCTTTGTGTCCAACCTGTCGCGCTGGCTCACGGGCATCGAAATCCATCCCGCCGCGCGCATCGGTGAGCGGGTGTTTTTTGACCACGCCATGGGCGTGGTGGTGGGCGAGACCGCCGTCATCGGCGACGGCTGCACGATTTACCAAGGCGTGACCTTGGGCGGTACATCCCTTTACAAAGGCACCAAGCGACACCCCACCTTGGGCTGTGATGTGGTGGTGGGCGCGGGGGCCAAGGTGCTGGGCGGCTTCACCGTGGGAGACGGTGCGCGCATTGGTTCGAACGCTGTGGTCACCAAACCGGTGCCTGCCGGGGCCACTGCGGTGGGCAACCCAGCGCGCATCATCTTGGCCGATGCCCAGGCCGACAGCCAGCGCGAGGCTGCGGCCCAGCGCATGGGGTTTTCGGCCTATGGCGTCACGGCTTCGGACGACCCCATCAGCGTGGCCTTGCGTGGCCTGATTGATACCTGTGCCCGACAAGAGCAACAAATTGCCCAGTTGTGCTTGGCCGTAGAGCAATTGAGCACTGGGCACAAGCCCGATCACCTGCCCCTGGCGTCGACGCCAACCACTGTCAGCGAGACTGAAAAGCTCAATCGCCTGATCGAATGAAAACCCTCAAAATCCACCCGGTGAGCATGACGCTCTTGTGGGAGATGCGGGGATGCTGGGGGGGCGAACTGGAGTACACCATCGAGCAATTTGGCTTGATGATGCCGCTGTTCAAAACCCACCTGACCATCACGCCACCGAGCACCGAAGAGGGGCAGTGGTATCTGAACGCCGATGACCGCAATGCCCTGAACTTGGACAACTTTTCTGCTTTTTCAGACGCTTTGCTCTATCACTTGGTGCAAGACGCCAAGCTGCTGGCCTGGAACACCCAAGAAGAGCAGGGTGGCGCGCCCTTGGTGCTGCACTTTGGCGAGGTTTATTTCGAACTGTGAGCCCTCCCTGCACCTGCTGGCGCAGGGGGAGGAACCGTCAGGCGGCGGATGGAGTGCGCAGTGCCGATTTGGGCCGAAAGGCCTTGCAAACCGCGTCATCGGTCTCCAAGTACGGCCCACCGATCAAGTCAATGCAATAGGGAACGGCGGCAAAAATGCCGTGCACCAGGGTTTGGCCCTGGGCGTCTTTCAGGCCTTCCAGGGTTTCGGCAATTGACTTGGGTTGGCCGGGCAGGTTGATGATCAAGGTGTTGGCGCGCACCACGGCCACTTGGCGCGACAAAATCGCGGTAGGTACAAAGCGCATGCCAATTTGACGCATCTGCTCGCCAAAACCGGGCATTTCCTTGTCGGCCACGGCCAAGGTGGCCTCGGGGGTGACATCGCGTTTGGCCGGTCCCGTGCCGCCGGTGGTCAATACCAGGTGGCAACCCATGTCGACCAGTTCGATCAGTGTTTGGCTGATCAGCGCTTGTTCATCGGCGATCAAACGTGGCGTCCAGTCAATGGGGTTGCGCAGGGCACGGCCCAGCCACTCGCGCAAGGCTGGCAAGCCTTTGTCTTCGTACACGCCGCTGGAGGCGCGGTCACTGACCGAGACGATGCCAATGCGAACGCGGTCCAAAGTGGGTGAGGGTGAGGGGGTTTCAGACATGGCTTGCGTTGAGCTGCGATTTGATGAGGAGAAACAGTTCGCGAAATGCCCGTCCCTGGCGAGGTGCCAGGCCTTGCGACACCGATTTGGCATCGCTCAGGTGGTCTTTGCGCGCTTGGCGCACCAAGGCGCGCAATTGCTGTACATCGGTGTCGGGGTGTTGCACCACCCATTCGTCCAGCGCAGCGTCGGCTTCGATCAGGCGCAGCCGCCATTGCTCGGCCATGTGCAGCGCAAGCGTTTCGCTGGCACTGCCACTGTGCTTTTCAAACAAGGCTTCGCGCACCGCCTGCAAGGCCTCTTCGGGCAGTTTGCGCATGAGTTTGCCAATGAACTGTATTTGGCGGCGGCGGCCTTCAAAATTGGTGATGCGCCGCGCTTGGTCCAGGGCATCGGCCAGTTTTTCGTTCACATGGCCTTGGCTGGTCAGGCGCAGCATCAGAGTGCCGCGCAGATCGAGCAAGTCTTCGCCGAGCTTTTGCAGCTCGTTGCTTTCGCGTTTGAGATCGGTCCTGCTGGTGCCTTCGTTGCCCTTGGCTTCGCGTTTGAGCGCGAGGTCTTCCTCGCTGCCTTCGGTCACGAATTGACCTCGGACAAAGTAGCCTTTTTTGGGTTTGCGTGCCATGTGGTGTGGTTTTGATTCTGGGGGTGCAAGCTGCGACACCTGGGGCAAGTATCATAGCCGCCGCTATGCACCATACACCCACACGCCGCAGCCGCGCTGCCAACACCCCTACCGAATACGCTGCTTTCAGCCACCGCCGAGAACAATTCGAGGCGTTGGTGGACCATGCCTTGGCGCACGCCAAAAAACTGGGTGCCACCGATGCCGGGGCCGAGGCATCCGAGGCCTGTGGCCTGAGCGTGTCGGTGCGCAAGGGCGAACTTGAAACCGTGGAGCGCAACCGCGATAAATCCCTGGGCGTGACCGTGTACGTGGGGCACCGCCGGGGCAACGCCAGCACGTCGGATTTTTCTGTGGCTGCCATCGAGCGCACGGTGCAAGCCGCGCACGACATTGCGCGTTTCACGGCCGAAGACCCGATGGCGGGATTGCCCGATGAGCGTGACATTGCCCACCATCAGATTGACCTGGATTTGTTTCACCCCTGGGACATCACCAGCGAAGAGGCCGCCCAATTGGCCTTGCGCTGCGAGGCGGCGGCGTTGCAGACCGATGCGCGCATTGTCAACAGCGAGGGCGCGTCGGTGTCGGCCCAGCAC
>CANJUS010000260.1:0-3513 GCA_947477505.1 Comamonadaceae bacterium
AGACCGCGAAAAAATCGCCCGCTGGGTTTGCCTTCCAATACCTCTTCGGCCCATTTCTTTTGCGTGTCATCAAAGCGTTCGATCACCCATTGCTGGCGCGCATTGAGGCCGCGCACCAAGGCGAAACCTTTTTCAGCATCGTGGATCAACACCGGCATGGCGGCAGGGTCGAGTTGGCGCACCGCCTTGAAGCGCGGCGACTGCAGGTGCGTGCTGATGGTGTTGAGCAGGCTTTGCGGGTTGAGTTCGGCGTCACTGGTGGTGGTCACCGACTTGTAGGCCGAGTCCACCGCCTCGACCAATGCCAGACGGTCACTGGCCGTGTTTTGCAATGCGTTCAAACGCATCAAAGTCATGTACAAGGTGTTCATGTTGGGCGTTTCATGGCGGGGATTCACGCGACATAGCCGGTAACTTGGGTCCACCATCGGCCAAGATGGTCAAGCGCCAACTCAATTGCATTTGATTGGTTTGGGCCTCAATGAGTTGACTCTCGGCTTGTTGGATCTCGCGCACCGCATTCATCACCTCCAGCCAGCTTTTGCGACCGGCCAAAAACTGGCGCTCCCACGCCTCTTGGATCAAGCGGGTGGACTGCAAAGAGTTGCTCAGCGAGGGGATGCGCACCGATAAATTGCGGTACAGCGTCAAGTCGTTGCGCACTTGCTCGTTGAGGTTTTGACGCTCGTTTTCCACTTCGGTTTGTGCCGCCGTCAACCGCAGTTGGGCCGATTGTTGCTGCGTGAAGGTGGACAAACCAGCACCCACTTGCGACGAAACGCTGAGGTAAACCCGGTCCACGGTGCCGTAGTTCAGGTAGGTGAAGCTGCCGTGTTGACGCTCAAAACGCAAGCTCAGTTGGGGATACATGTCGGCGCGGGCCGCGCTGACCTCGGCCTCAGTGGCCAATGCCTGGGCTTGCAAACGTTGGACGCTGGGGCTGTTGCTTTGGACCTTGCCCATCCACAAACTGTCGTCGCCTTCAACGGGCAAAGGCGGGCTGAGGGCGGCGCTCAACTCGGTCGATTGAATGCGTCGGGCCAGCAACTCGCTCAAGCGGGCCAAGGCAGCGGCTTTTTGCGACTCAATGCCATACAAATCGGCTTGGGTGGATTCAATTCGGCTTTTGGACAGCAGCACGTCGGCCTCGGTGGCCGCGCCAGCGCTTAGGCGGCGTTGCACTTGCTCTAAAAGTTTGGACTGGCCTTGCAAGCTGTCCTCATAGGCCTTGCCACGCAAATGGGCCAATTGCCAATCGGTATACGCTTGCAGCACACGCAAAGCCAATTGTTGTCGCGCCTCCATCACGGACGCCTCTTTGCTTTGCTTCAACTCATTGGCACGCGTCACATTGGCCCCGAGCTTGCCGCCGGTCCAAATGGGTTGGCTGATGCGCAAGGTAGAAACCGGGTCATCGCGATTGACCAGGGCCGGGTCGTTGGTGGCGTTGGCCCGTTCAACGCTCAGCGATGGGGTGGGAAAGTACTGCCAGCGTGCGCTGTCCACATCGACCCCGGCGGCCGAAGCCAGCGCTTGTTGCATGCGCACTTGGGGGTGGCGCGCCAATGCCTCGGCCATCAACCCGGGCAGCGCGCCTGTGGCGGGCACGACTTGCCCCCAAGCCGCGTTGATCAAGGCGCACAAAGCCGCCAACAGAAAGCCGTGAAACAACAAATGATTGTTAAGTTTCATAGTAATGATTAATTTAGAAGATCATTCTAGGTCAAATAAGCACACCAATAGTATTCAAATTGGCGTTGGCGAGAATATTAAAAGCAAGCCTTTGGCGTCGCAAGCCAGCACGGGCAACGACAGAATGGCTGGTGCAGGGGCAAGGGGCGCAAGCCATCTTGGGCTTGGCTAGAATAAAGCCACAGCGCCGATTTGCTTGAGCTTGCGGGCGCGTCAATAAATTCAGCTAAAAACGGACACCGCCAGGCGTTGTCGAGGCTGACGCAAAGTGTTCCATGACCTTGATCGCCCAACCCCAGACCATGCATTTCACCCAGCCCTTGGGCTTGCGGTGCGGACGCGACTTGGGGCCATACCAACTGGTCTATGAAACCTATGGGCAACTCAATGCGCAGCGCAGCAATGCGGTGTTGATTTGCCACGCCCTCAATGCCTCGCACCATGTGGCCGGTGTTTATCCCGGGCAAGACAAAAGCGAGGGCTGGTGGGACAACATGGTCGGACCGGGCAAGCCGCTGGACACAGACCGGTTTTTTGTGATTGGCGTCAATAACCTGGGCTCTTGTTTTGGCTCCACCGGGCCAATGCACACCAACCCCCAAACAGGGCGTGTTTATGGGGCAGACTTTCCGGTGGTCACGGTGGAGGACTGGGTCGATTCACAGGCCAGGTTGTTGGACGAGTTGGGCATCACGCAACTGGCCGCCGTCATGGGGGGCAGCTTGGGCGGCATGCAGGCGCTGAGTTGGACTTTGCAGTACCCAGAGCGGGTGCGCCATGCCCTGGTCATTGCCAGCTCGCCCAATTTGAACGCCGAGAACATTGCTTTCAACGAGGTGGCGCGCCGTGCCATTGCCACCGACCCAGACTTCCATGGCGGTCATTTTTATGCCCATGGCGTGGTGCCCAAGCGGGGCCTGCGCATTGCGCGCATGCTCGGGCACATCACCTACCTCAGCGACGACGTGATGAACGAAAAGTTTGGCCGTCGCTTGCAAGACGCGCTGGCAAATGCGCCTTACCAATACTCCACCCAAGACATTGAATTCGAAATAGAAAGCTATTTGCGCCACCAAGGCGACAAGTTCAGCGAGTACTTTGACGCCAACACCTATTTGCTCATCACCCGGGCCTTGGACTACTTTGACCCGGCACGTGAATTTGGCGGTGATCTCAGTGCGGCTTTGGCGCGGGCGAAGGCGGCTTTTTTACTGGTCAGCTTCAGCACCGATTGGCGGTTTTCACCTGCGCGCAGCCGTGAGATGGTGCGCGCCTTGCTGCACAACCGCAGCAAGGTGAGTTACGCCGAAATCGACGCACCCCACGGCCACGATGCATTTTTGCTCGACGACGCGCGTTACTTGGCTTTGGTGCGCAGCTACTTTGAGCAAGTGGACCAGCAAGGGGAGGTGCCATGAGTGACCCACAGGTGATGCAAGCCTTGGCCAACTTGGTGCCGCGTGGCAGCCGCGTTTTGGACCTGGGTTGCGGCAACGGCGCGTTTCTCAGCTTGCTGCAGTCGCAGCGCGGCTGCACGGGGTATGGGGTGGAAATTGACGACGCGAATGTGCTGGCCTGTGTGCAACGCGGCGTGTCGGTGATACAACTCAACCTCGAGCAAGGCTTGAGCATGTTTGAAGACCAGTCCTTTGATGTGGTGCTGCAAATCGACACCTTGCAACACCTGCACAATGCCGAGACCATGTTGCGCGAGACGGCGCGCGTGGGCCGCATGGGGGTGGTGGCATTCCCCAACTTTGCCCATTGGCCCAACCGCTGGAGTGTGTTGACAGGCCGCATGCCGGTGACCAAACGATTGCC
>CANJUS010000261.1:0-3511 GCA_947477505.1 Comamonadaceae bacterium
CAAAGATGCCGGTCACGCCATCGAATGGGGACCAGGTCGCCATGGTCCGGGCAACAACGCTTTCAATTACTTCATTGGCCCGTTTGGCATCGTGGTGGAGTACACCGCAGAAGTGCAACAAATCGACGACAGCTACAAAGCCGGTCAACCCGAGGACTGGAAGTGGCCGCCGGGCCGCGTGGACCAATGGGGCATTTCACAAGCTCCCAGCGACGCCCTCAAGCACGCCCAACGCGCCGTGCTGTTTGAGCCGATCTGAGCATCTCGCCACACCCCGTTCGCCGTTTTTCGGCATTGATATTTGATTCAGCCATGGCCCGTAACCCGACCCCTGAACAACCCCTTTATGACGTGGCCATCGTGGGCTGCGGTCCCACCGGTGCTGTTGCCGCAGCCTTGCTTGGCCAGCGTGGCTTGCGGGTGTGGATTGGCGACAGCGCGCACAGCATTTACGACAAGCCACGCGCCATTGCCATGGACCACGAAATCTTGCGCACCTTGCAGCAGTTGGGCTTGGACAAGGGCATGCAAGCCCACATGGAGCCCTTCACCGACTCCGAGTATTACGGCGTGGATGGGCAACTCATCAAATGCATGTCCACCATCGCACCGCCCTACCCCTTGGGTCACTTTCCATCGGTGGTGTTCAACCAACCCGCCTTAGAGCGCCAGTTGCGCGACCTGATCGGGCGCATGCCCTTGGTCAACATGGCCCTGGGCCACAAGCTCGCACAGGTGAATCAAACCGCCAGCGGGGTGCAACTGTCGGTCACCAACGATGATGGCCAGGCCCAGGTGGTGCATGCGCAATACCTGATCGCGTGCGACGGGGCGTCCAGTGGGGTGCGTGAACAACTGGACATGGGTTTGATCGATTTGGGCTTTGACCAAGCCTGGTTGGTGGTCGATGCACAGGTCAACGACCATGGCTTGGCCAAACTGCCGCGCGTGAGCGTGCAGTACTGCGAACCCGAGCGCCCCAGCACCTATGTGATCGGCCCGGGGCGGCACCGGCGCTGGGAAATCTCCATCAACCCCGGTGAAGACCCGCAAGAGTTGGCCACCCCCGAGGGCACGTGGCGCATGCTCTCGCGCTGGATTTCGCCCAGCGACGGCCAACTGTGGCGCCAAGCCAGTTACCGCTTTCACGCCTTGGTGGCGCGCCAGTGGCGACACGGGCGGGTGTTTTTGGCCGGTGATGCGGCCCATCAGCAGCCTCCGTTTTTGGGCCAAGGCATGTGCCAAGGCGTGCGCGACGCGGTCAACCTCAGCTGGAAGCTGGCCGCTTGCTTGCAAAACCACGCACCCGACGCCTTGCTCGACACCTATGCCAGTGAGCGCCAAGCCCATGTGCGCGAGTTGACCACCCGCATCAAACACATTGGCGAATTGATCGCCGAACGCGACACCGGCAAAGCCCGTGCACGTGACCATCAATTGCTGAAAGACTGCCAAGGTCACGTTCAACGCACGCCGCGCCAAGACGTGCAACCCGCATTGCAAGCGGGCTTGCTTCATGCACAAAAGCACACCGCCGTGGGCACGCTTTGTCCGCAGCCGTGGTTGGTGCGTGGCCGCCAACGCCAGCGCATGGACAACTTGCTCGGCTGTGGCTGGCGGCTGCTTTTGGCGGCCAACGCATCCAATCAGTTGATCGCCGCTGCCCATCGGTGTCGACCTGCTGGTGTGGCCCAACTGCAGTTGGGCCACAGCCCATGGCAAGAGGTCCAATCCGTGCTGGCCCCTTGGTTTGAAAAGCAGCAAGCACAAGCGGTGTTGGTGCGCCCAGACCATGTGGTCTATGGCGTGGCCCAAGATGGCCCCAGCCTGCAAGCCTTGTTCGATGAAGTTCTGCGTTTTTCCACCCAAACCTGACAGGAGTGTCCCCATGTCCCACGATGCACAACGCCGCCAAATATTGACCTGGAGTGCCAGCGGCTTGGGCGCTTGTCTGGCCTGGCCCGCCCTGGCGCAAACTGGTGCTTGGCCCAACCGCCCTGTCAAATGGATCGTTTCGCAACCTGCCGGTGCGGGCCCCGACATCTTGGCGCGTTACATCGCCGATCAACTCGCTCGCAGCTGGGGCAGCTCGGTGGTGGTGGAAAACCGCCCCGGCGGGCAAAACGTGATTGGCACCCAAGCGGCCGCACGCGCTGCGCCCGATGGCTACAACTTTTTTTACGCCACCACGGCGGCCATGGTGACCAATGGTTTCACCTTCAAAACATTGCCGTTTGACTTGGAAAAAGATTTCATCCCGGTGGCCTTGTTCGGGCGCAGCCCGTTTGTGCTGGCAGCCCAACCCAGCACCGGCATTCAAAGCCTGACCGATTTGATTGCCCGCGCCAAAGCCCAACCTGAAAAACTCACCATCGCCACCGAAGGCCCCAAAACTTTCTCCGGCATGCTGGCCGACACCGTGGCCGCAATGGCCGGCATCCGCCTGACCCACGTGCCCTACAACAAAGCGCCCGAGGCCATCCAAGACGTGTTGGGCGGTCGCATCGACCTGATCTGCCTGCCCGACGCCGCCTTGAGCGCTTACATCGCCAACAACCAAATCAAACCCTTGGCGGTGAGCACCGCCCAGCGCGTGCCCAACTTGCCCCAGGTGCCCAGTCTGTCGGACACTTTTCCCGGTTTTGAATATGCAGGCTGGAACGGGCTGTTCGCCCCGGCCAACACCCCTGCCGAGGTGGTCACCCGCGTCAACCGCGACATCCAAGCCTTGCTGCGCCAACCCGAGGTGGTGCAGCGGCTTGCTTCCTTGGGCTCGATCGCCGACAGCGGCATGGGCACGGCGGCGTTTGCCGCCTTCATGAAGGCCGAGCGCGAGCGCTGGGCGGGCATCGTCAAGGCCATTGGCATCAAGGCCGAGTGAGCCGCCGTTCATCCAACCAAAGGAGTTTTTCATGGCATCCAGACCCAAACGCAAAGTCATCATCACCTGCGCGGTGACCGGTTCCATCCACACGCCGACCATGTCGCCGCACCTGCCGATCACGCCCAAAGAGATCGCCGATGCGGCCATTGGGGCGGCCGAAGCAGGCGCCTCCATCGTGCATTTGCACGCGCGCGACCCGATCACCGGTCAACCAACGCAAGACACCAAGTATTTCCATGAGTTTGCCCCGGTGATCAAAGCCCACTCGAATGTGGTGCTCAACTTCACCACCGGCGGCGCCTCCACCATGAGCATTGAGGAGCGCTTGCAACCGGCTTTGCAACTCAAGCCTGAAATCGCCTCGCTGAACATGGGCTCGATGAACTTTGGCCTGCACCCCATGGTGGGTCGCTACAAAAATTGGAAGCACGACTGGGAAGTGCCTTATTTGGCCGAATCCGATGGCCGCATCTTTCGCAACACCTTCAAGGACATCCAATACATCCTCGAGTCGTGCAGCGCCAACCAAACCCGCTTTGAAATTGAGTGCTATGACATAGGCCACCTGTACACGGCCGCGCACTTTTTGGAGCGCATGATCGTCAAGCCCCCGTTGTTCATCCAATC
>CANJUS010000262.1:0-3508 GCA_947477505.1 Comamonadaceae bacterium
AAATAGCCTTTGAGCCACCCCATATCGAGGGGCTTGTGCATCAATTCAACACCATCGGGCAAGCCACCCTCTGCGGCAATTTCCTCAGCCGACAAGGCCGTGACCACCACCACCACCATCTGTGCGTAGCGGGGATGGCCATGCAAGGTACGGATCAACTCAAACCCATCCAAGCCAGGCATGCGCAAATCGGTGATCAGCACCTGTGGCTGAAAATGCGGCCAATCCAATAAAGCCATCAATGCCGAGTTGAAATAACTCGGGTCGAGCGGCAAATCCCATTGCTGGAAATGGTCGCTGAGCATTTGGCGCGTCAGGTCTTCGTCTTCGACCACCATGACCTTCAGGCGCTGGCCCGAAACCAAATTGGACTTGGTGATGTAGTTGTTGCGGCGTTGGAATTCGCGCACGGATTGGATAGATATGCGCCGGTGCCCGCCTTGGGTCTTCCAAGCCAGCAGTTCGTTTTTTTCCACCAACGACTGCACAGTGCCCACCGAGAGGTCGAGCATCTTGGCCGCATAACTGGTGCCACAGTATTCACTACCCACATCAAAATTGATTTTGTTACCCATTATTCGCCCCTTGAACTTTAAACAAAGTAAACTTTAAATTCATTATAAAGTACTATTTAAATAAAATAATAAATTAAATAGAACTATTTAATGGATTTCATTGGATTGCCAACATTGGATGCCATGACGCGCCCTCGATTCGCCGATGAAACAACTCCACTTGTAAACAAATGTAACATTTATTGCGGGTATGGATTCTCTTTTTTCAGTGAATCAAGGACTTTCACAACGGTGGCTATCGCTTTGCTCGATGATCCTTGTGTTGAAATTGTTCTTGACGTCACCTTGCACACTTGATCACTGAAGCACACCCCAATATGTCACCCAATTCAACGTTGACACGTGTCCAAGGCCTGTTGGTCGGACACCACAACTCGGACCAAAGGCCCACCGGATGCACCGTGGTTTTGTGCCCCGATGGCACCGTCGCGGGGGTTGATGTGCGCGGCGCAGCACCCGGCACCAGAGAGACCGATGTGCTTTCCCCCCAAAACAGCGTTCCCCATGTCCATGCCATCTTGCTTTCGGGAGGCAGCGCATTTGGCCTGGACGCCGCCTCTGGGGTGATGAAGTGGTTAGCGCAGCAAGGACGGGGCATTTCAGTGGGGGCTGTGCGTGTGCCCATCGTTCCAGCCGCAGTCATTTTTGACTTGGGTGTCGGCGACCCTCAAGTTCGGCCGGATGCCGCTTCGGGGTGGTCTGCATGCGAAAAAGCCACCCAAGCACCTGTCGCCCTGGGCAATGTGGGCGCTGGCGCTGGTGCGACAGTTGGCAAAGTATTTGGCCCGCATTTGTCCATGAAGGGCGGCATTGGCAGCGCCGTCTTGACAGTCGCCGGCGTGACCGTCGCAGCACTGGTGGTGGTCAATGCCTTGGGCGATGTGGTGGACCCCAAAAGCGGGCGCATTCTGGCTGGTGCCAGGATCTCCGAGACCAGCCTTCAACTGCAAGACACAGTGGCTTCACAAATTCAAGGTCTGCCCACGTCGGGCGTGGCCGCCGGCAGCAACACCACGATAGGCGTCATTGCCACCGATGCCGTGCTCACCAAAACCCAAGCGCATCGGCTGGCGCAAATGGGCCACAACGGTTTGGCTCAAACCATACGCCCCGTTCACACCCCGTGGGATGGCGACACCTTGTTTGCATTGGGAACAGGCAGCAGCGGTGTCTGTGCCGACATGATGCTGTTGTCGACCCTGGCCGCAGAGGTCACGGCGAGGGCCGTGATCAGTGCGATTGAGTCCGCAACTGGTTTTCGTTTGGGCAGCGCTTGGTGGCCCAGCGCGAAAGACCTTACTTGAGCGCTTTGTAGCGCACGCGCTTGGGTTTGGCCCCCTCTTCACCCAAGCGTTTTCTCTTGTCGGCCTCGTACTCTTGGTAGTTGCCGTCAAAGAAAGTCCAGTGCGAATCCCCTTCACAGGCCAAAATGTGGGTGGCAATGCGGTCCAAAAACCAACGGTCGTGGCTGATGACCATGATGCTGCCCGCAAACTCCAAAAGAGCGTCTTCCAAAGCGCGCAATGTTTCAACGTCCAAGTCGTTTGACGGCTCATCGAGCAACAGCACGTTGCCGCCCGCAATCAGTGTTTTGGCCAAGTGCAAGCGCCCGCGCTCACCACCCGATAGGGTGCCCACGCGCTTTTGCTGATCGCCCCCATTGAAGTTAAAACGGCCACAGTAGGCCCGACTGGCCATTTCAAACTTACCCACCGTCAAGATATCTAAACCACCAGAGACATCCTCCCACACCGTTTTTTCGTTGGAAAGATCATCGCGCGTTTGGTCCACGAAAGCCATTTTGACGGTCGACCCGATTTTGATCGTGCCACTGTCGGGCTGCTCTTTGCCTGCGATCATTCGAAACAATGTCGACTTACCCGCGCCGTTGGGGCCAATGATGCCCACAATGGCGCCCGCTGGCACCTTGAAACTCAGGTCATCGATGAGCATCCGATCCCCGAAGGATTTGCTGACGTGGGTGAACTCGAACACCTCGTTGCCCAAGCGCTCGGCCACAGGGATGAAAATCTCTTGGGTTTCGTTGCGTTTTTGGTATTCGAAATCAGACAGCTCCTCAAAGCGCGCAATGCGTGCCTTGCTTTTGGCTTGCCGACCCTTGGGGTTTTGTCTGACCCAATCGAGCTCTTTCTTCAAAGCTTTGGCACGGGCTTCTTCACCTTTTTGCTCTTTCTCTAAACGGTCTTGCTTTTGCTCCAACCAGGTCGAGTAATTGCCCTTCCAGGGAATGCCGTGGCCTCGGTCCAGTTCCAATATCCATTCGGCGGCATTGTCTAAAAAGTACCTGTCGTGGGTGATGGCCACCACAGTGCCAGCGAACCTGGCCAGAAATTGCTCCAGCCAATCCACCGACTCGGCATCCAAGTGGTTGGTGGGCTCATCGAGCAACAACATATCGGGGCGAGACAAAAGCAGTTGGCACAAAGCCACGCGACGCTTTTCTCCGCCCGACAGGTTTTTGATCTCCGCGTCCCATGGGGGCAATCGCAAGGCGTCGGCGGCAATTTCCAACTGGTGCTCGCTGTCACTGCCAGCGGTGGCGATGACCGCCTCCAACTCGCCTTGCTCTGCCGCCAGCTTGTCAAAGTCTGCGTCAGGCTCCGCATAAGCGGCGTAAATTTCTTCCAAGCGGTTTTTAGCCGCCAATACCTCACCCATGCCGCCTTCGACCGCTTGGCGCACCGTGCTCTCAGGATCGAGCTTGGGCTCTTGGGGAAGGTATCCGATCTTCAAGCCCGGCATGGGCTGGGCTTCACCCTCGATCTCGGTGTCCACACCTGCCATGATCTTCAACAAGGTGGACTTGCCTGATCCATTGAGGCCGAGCACACCGATCTTGGCCCCCGGAAAAAAGCTCAACGAGATGTCCTTGAGGATGTGCCGCTTGGGTGGCACGATCTTGCCAACGCGGT
>CANJUS010000263.1:0-3507 GCA_947477505.1 Comamonadaceae bacterium
CAATGAAGTCGGAGTAGATGCCTTTTTAAATGGCCGCATTCGGTTTGACCAAATTCACCAACTGAACCTTGAAACCCTGTCGGTTTTTTCACCACCTGCACCGAACCGGTTGGAGGATGTCTTGTTCATTGACCAACAGGCCAGGCGCACCGCCATGAACTTGTGTCAGCGCTGGTGTGCATGAAGCGACTGTGATGGCCTTGCTTTCTTTCTTGTTTGCCCTGGCTGTTTTGATTGCCGTCCATGAATACGGGCACTACCGCATGGCTGTGGCGTGCAATGTGAAGGTGTTGCAGTTTTCGATTGGCTTGGGCCGACCCATTTGGCGTTGGCGCGCGAGCCAACCCCGAAGCGGGCAGGACACGGAGTTTTTGGTGGGATGGATTCCCCTGGGTGGGTTCGTGCGCATGCTCGATGAGTCCGAGGCCGAAGTGCCGGCGCATGAGAAAACACGCGCCTTTAATCGAAAAAATTTGTGGCAACGCAGTGCCATCGTGGCTGCTGGTCCTGTCGCCAACTTGTTGCTGGCATTTGTGTTGTTGTGGGGTCTGAATTTGTGGGGGGTGTCTTTACCCCAGCCAATATTGGCCCAGCCTGTGCCCTCATCCCTGGCTGATCAGTCCGGTTTGCGCAGTGGCGACTTGGTCATGAGTCTCACCCCAGAAGGCGGCGCGCTGCAAGAGATACGCTCGATGCCAGATTTCAATTGGGCATTGATGCAAAACACAGGTTCTGTGTTGGCACTGGTGGTGCAGTCTCGCGACAGTGGCAAACAGCGACATTTGCAACTGGACTTGACCCAAGCCGGTGCTGACACCAGCGACGCCCAATGGCTGCGCAGTGTGGGCCTGCAAGGCGCTTGGACCGCCCCTGTGGTGACTGAGGTCATGCCCGCCAGCGTGGCGCAGGCGGCAGGCATCAAGCGGGGCGACCGGATATTGCGTGTCGATGGCAAAGTTCCCATGGACGCCAGCGAATTGCGCCAGTTTATTCAGCAAGGTGGACAAACCGACCCAGCACGTGCGCAAATTTGGGAAGTTCAGCGCCGTGGTGACAGTGCCCTGCTGATAGAGATCAAGTCCCAGCGGGTATTGGAGGCGGGTGTTTGGGTGGGGCGAGTGGGGGTTCGTTTGGGAGAGCCTCCTGCGCAAAATGTGGTTCGCTATGGGCCCTTGGAGGGAGCACAACTTGCAGTCCGGCGATGCTGGGAACTGTCGGCCATGACCGTTCAAATTTTTGGGCGCATGCTGGTGGGGCAGGCCTCATGGGGAAATTTGTCGGGCCCAGTCACCATGGCCGAGCAGGCCGGTCAATCTGCTGAGCGCGGATGGACTTCTTTTTTGGCTTTTTTGGCCTTTGTCAGCGTCGGCTTGGCGGTCCTAAATTTATTGCCCATTCCCGTCTTGGATGGCGGTCACCTGATGTGTTATCTTTGGGAGGCAGTGACGGGGGCTCCCCCATCGCCAGCTTGGATGGCTGGACTGCAAAAAGTGGGTGTGGCAGCGGTTCTTTCTTTGATGTCCGTGGCCCTGTATAACGATGTGGCTCGCTGGCTCTTTTGATGAATGGCACAAGGTGCAAGTTCCAACCCCAATCTCAACATGAATGCTTTGACCCTCCGTGCCTTTTGCCGCTTTTCACTGTTTTTGGTATGGTGGTCGTTGGCCGCCACCGTGGCTTGGGCGGTGTCGCCCTTCACCACACGCGACATCCGAATCGAAGGTTTGCAGCGGGTTGAGCCTGGCACTGTGTTTGCGACTTTGCCCTTCAGGGTGGGGGAGACTTACACCGATGAAAAAGGCACAGCCGCCATTCGCGCTTTGTTTGGTCTGGGTTTGTTCAAAGACATTCGCATCGAGGTCAAAGACGATGTCGTTGTTGTTTTGCTTGAAGAGCGGCCCATCATTGCGAGCATTGACTTTATAGGTACCAAAGAATTTGACAAGGACGCATTGCGCAAAGCACTGAAAGAAATTGGTTTATCCGATGGTCGACCGTTTGATCGCTCGTTGGCTGACTTGGCCGAGCAAGACATCAAACGCCAATACGTGAACCGCAGTTTGTATGGGGTGGAAATTGTCACCACCATCACCCCGGTGGAGCGCAATCGTGTCAACCTGACCTTCAATGTGACTGAAGGGGATGTGGCCAAAATCAAGCAAATCCAATTCGTTGGCAATAAGGCATTCAAAACCTCCACCCTGGAAGATTTGATGGACTTGAACTCTGGCAATTGGATGAGTTGGTACACCAAGTCCGATCGCTACTCGCGGCCCAAACTCAATGCCGACTTGGAAACCTTGCGCTCGTTTTATTTGGCGCGCGGATACTTGGACTTTCGCATTGAGTCAACCCAGGTGTCCATCTCCCCCAACAAGCAAGATCTGAGCGTCACCATCAATATTTTTGAAGGTGAAATGTTTGCAGTCTCCTCGGTGCGCTTGCAAGGTTATTACCTGGGCAAGGACGATGAGTTCAAGACCATGATTGGCATCAAAGTCGGGCAAGCCTACAACGCAGAAGACGTGACCAAAACCACCGCCGCTTTTACCGAATATTTCGGCAATTTTGGGTTTGCCTTTGCGCGCGTGGAAGCTGTCAACGAAATAGACCGCACCAACAACCGCGTGGCTTTGGTATTGCAGGCCGATCCATCGCGCCGCGCTTACGTGCGCAAGATCAACCTCACGGGCAACGCCCGCACCCGGGATGAAATCATTCGCCGTGAGTTTCGCCAATTGGAGTCGGCTTGGTACGACGGTGAGCGCATCAAACTCTCGCGCGATCGATTAAAGCGCCTGGGCTACTTCAAAGATGTGAACATTGAAACCCAAGAGGTACCTGGCAGCTTTGACCAGGTGGATTTGTTGGTCAAAGTGGAAGAAAAACCATTGGGTTCATTGCAGTTGGGTGCCGGCTTTTCCAGTGCCGAAAAGTTGGTGTTGACCTTCGGCGTTCAACAGGACAATATTTTTGGCAGCGGTAATTTTTTGGGCATACAACTGAGCACCAGTGAATACAACAAGGTGATTTCGGTGGCCACCACCAACCCGTATTTCACTGAAGACGGGATTTCGCGCACGTTCTCTCTGTCGCACCGCGCCATCAAACCCTATATCGATCAAGCGGGCAATTACCAAACCGAAAGCACCAATGCTGGGGTCACTTTTGGCGTGCCCATGACCGAGTTAGACCGCATTTTTGTGGGGTTGGCGGGTGAGCAAACCATCACCAAGCCGGGTTCCAATATGCCAGCCTCGTTGATCGGGTCGTGTTCGTACGACCGCACCTGTACCTCGGTGCCCCTGACCGTGGGATGGGCCAGAGATGGGCGAGACAGTGCGATCACGCCGACCAAAGGCCGTTTGATGCGGGCGAACTCCGAGTTGGGTGTGGCTGCAGACACGCGTTACACCAAAACAAGTGCCCAGTACCAACAGTACTTTAGCCTCACCAAACGCTATACATTGGGCCTGAATGGGGAGGCTGGTGTGGCCCAGGGTCTGG
>CANJUS010000264.1:0-3477 GCA_947477505.1 Comamonadaceae bacterium
CCCCTGATCAATACATGGCCTTTGCCTGTGCCATGGGCCAACCCAGCGAATACCCTTTCATCAAGGGCATCGAAGGTCACCCTTGCATCATCGAAGTTAAAAAACTCGAGCACGAAACCGTCAACTTCGGCGGCATTTGGCATTCGGACACCGCATACCTGGACATTCCGCCGATGGGCTCGATGTTATTGGCACGAGAAGTGCCCCCCTATGGTGGAGACACCTTGTTCGCCAGCCAATACAAGGCATGGGAAACACTTTCACCCACCATGCAGACTTTGCTCGATGGACTTGTGGGCATCAACAGTTCCGCCAAAGCCGACGTGAGCCGAACACGCGAAGACCGCATGAAAACAGACAGCAAAGTTGTTGACCGCACAGAGTACCGCTCAACACACCCCGTCGTCCGTGTCCACCCAGAAACGGGGCGCAAAGCCTTGTACGTGAACACTGCACACACCGTGGGCATCGTGGGCATGACCGATGAAGAAAGCGCACCTTTGTTGAATTTTTTGTTCAACCACCAAGTCAAAGTGGAGTTCACTTGCCGCTTTGTTTGGCAGCCCCATTCGCTGGCATTTTGGGACAACCGCTGCACACAGCACAACCCTGTCAATGATTACCATGGCCACCGCCGGGTGATGCACCGCATCACCTTGGTGGGCGACACCCCACGCTGAACACCCACATATTTACGGAGATCACATGAACCTATATGGCACATGGCACCTTGTTGACGTCAAAGGCACGAACGAACTTGGCCAACCCAGTCACCGCCCATTTGGTTCCGAGCCTTTCGGTGTTTTGTGCTTTACCCCCAACGACCGAATGGTTTGCGCTGTGTGCAACAACGCGGTCACCGTCAATGAGTCAGATTCGCCACGCGAATACGCTTCTTACGGGGGCGCTTTTACCTTTGATGGCGCCACCTTGGTCACCAAAGTTGATATTGCAGCTGACCCCGCGCGCATCGGGACCGAACAAGTGCGCCAAGTTCACTTTGACGGCAAACGCTTGACGCTGACACCGCCTGCACGCCATTTCAAAGGTGGCATCCAACATCGAGATCTGATTTGGGAGCGGGTTGGCTGAACCTGGATTTCCCCAAAGCCTCACGCAAGGCGTGAGGGGCTTGCTTTTTACTTGCGGTCTCTTCGCGCCGGCTCATACAACTCAGGCTTTGGCTCGGGCTTGGCTGCGGCAACGGGTCTTTCGCGCTCAGGCGCTTGTCTGGGCGGGGCTTCCCTGACCTCACGCCTGGGCGCGGGCTTGACTTCGCGGGGTGCTGGGGGTGTGGATGCTTCAATGCGTGACATACAGATGCTTTCAAGCAGGTGGAGTTTTGACTGTAACAGCCCCAGTGGGCGGCGCCACCAAGGTCAGATAAAGGCTGACCTGCAATCCCACGCCCATGGGGCCTGGTTCCCACTGGAGATGCGCTTTGAGCAAATGAGCGTAGGCTTTGATGATGGACAGGCCCAAGCCAAAGCCGCCTTGCACGGCCGTTTGTGCAACGGAGCGCACCCAACGCGATTGCGCGTGGGCTTGCTGCGAAGGGTCAATGCCAACACCGTTATCGGTCACCGTCAACACCACATGAGCGCCCGCACCCGCGTTGCCCGGTGTGGCCAGCCTGGCCACACCCACGGTCACGCAAGCACTTGAGCCGTCAGTGGGTTGGCCATGGCGCATGGCGTTGTCGAGCAAGTTGCCCAAGATGCCCTCGAGCAGCGCGCGCTGCCCCATCACCCAAACTGGATTGTCAAGACCCTCTGCCCCCAGGTCCACGCCTTGTGCCTGAGCTTTGGTCATATGGCCCAACACGACTTCGCGCACCAACTGGTCCAAGCGCAGCGCATGCAGGGGCATGCCTTGTTCGGCTTCATCGGCATAAGCCAAGGCCAGCAATTGATCGATCAAGTGCGAGGCACGCTCTTCGCTTTTGACGATGGCTTGCAACTGCGCACGCCATTGTTTGGGGTCATTTTGTTGGAGTCCATAGTCGGCCAATGCACGGATACCCGCCAATGGGGTGCGCAACTCATGGGCCACATTGCCGGTGAACTCGCGTTGTGCCCGCACACCGTCTTGCAATCGCTCCAACAAGTCATTGAAGGCCTCGCCCAAGCGGCGCACATCGCGCGAGCCACCCATCGGGGGCAGTGGGCTCAAGTCATTCACATCGCGGCTCAAGATGCCTTGTTCCAAATGCAGCAAAGGATCAATTTCTTTTTGAATGGCGCGGCGCAAGCCCCAACCCAGCAGCACCAACAACGCCACTTGTGGCACCACGGTGACCCACAGCAGGCTTTGTAGCAGCTGGCTGCGACTGGCCGTGGTTTGCGCCACCACGACGAAAAACGGTTGCGGCCGAGGCTGATGCAAGGTCACGCTGCGCATGGTTTGGTTTTGAAAAAACACATCCGCAAATACCGGCATCGCCAAAGCGGGAACGCGGGTGGCGCTCAAACCTGGGTGGCCAGCCACCAAGTCACCTTGCTGGTTGTAAATGGCAAAAAAAATGGACTCGCTTTGGTCAAACAACACCGTGCCCAAATCTTGTGTCGTGAGATTGAGCTCCAACTGTGTGCCATCTTTGCCCAAGCCCGCGCCCACGCGGCTGGCCAACAGGTAGGCGTCGTCAAGCAAACTGCGGTCAAACGCCTTTTGCGCAAAGTGGCTGGCCACTGCAATCACCACCAAACTGGAAACCAACCATGTCAGGGCCAATGGCACCAAGATGTGTTGCAACAAGCGGGTGCGCAACGAGTGCTCGGTCATGCCCCCTCCTGACTGGGTTGGGCTTCAATCACATAACCAATGCCACGCAATGTTCGGATGGCCGCGCCGCTGCCTTGCAGCCGCTTGCGCAAGCGTGAAATAAACACCTCTAATGCGTTGTCGCCCAGCCACTCATCAAAACCCGATAGCTTTTCGGACAACTCGCGTTTGGGCACGGCCCGCCCAGGCGGGCTCATCAACTCCCACAGCACCTCAAACTCTCGGCTGGGCAGCTCCAAATCTTGCCCCGCCATGCTCAGGCGGCGCAATTGGCGATCCAATGACAAAGTGCCCACCTGAACTTGGTCTTGCACGCCAATGCCGCGCCGCACCACGGCGCGCAAGCGCGCCTCGACCTCGGCCAAGTCAAAGGGTTTGCCCAAGTAATCATCTGCACCGGCATTGAGCCCGGCAATGCGCTCTTCGGTGCGGTTGCGCGCGGTCAGGACAATCACAGGCGCATGGTCACCTCGGGCGCGGGCAGCGCGCAGCACCTCCAAGCCCGAGGCGGGCAAAGCAGCGCGCTGGGCATTGGCGGGCAAATTCAAATCCAATAAAACAGCGTCGTAGCTTTGGATGGCCCACAAATGGTGGGCGCTTTGTACATCGCCCGCCACATCGACCCGATGCCCCGCCGCCGTGAGGCTGCGGCACAACACGTCGCGCAAAACATCGTCGTCTTCGACCAACAACACA
>CANJUS010000265.1:0-3475 GCA_947477505.1 Comamonadaceae bacterium
CAGTTCGCTGATCGAGAGCAAGCCTTGCCAACCCAGCTGGGCCACTTGGTCGGACTGGGGCAACAAAGATGTTTGGTAACTCACGTCCAACAACCGTGCGGTGTTTTCTGCCCTTTCGGTGTAGCGCGACATCCAAAACAAGTGGTCTGCGGTGCGGCTGAGCATGGTCAGACCTCCAATATCCAGGTGTCCTTGGTCCCACCACCTTGCGATGAGTTGACAACCAAAGAGTTCTCTTTCAATGCCACGCGAGTCAACCCACCCGGCACCATTTGCACACTGGTGCCACTGAGCACAAAGGGGCGCAAGTCGATGTGGCGCGGTGCGATACCGCTGTCAACGTAGGTGGGGCAAGTCGACAAACTCAGGGTGGGTTGGGCGATGTATCCCTCGGGTTTGGCCAGCAGCGCTTGGCGAAATTGCTCGACCTCGGCGCGGGTGGCGGCCGGCCCCACCAACATGCCATACCCCCCAGCACCATGCACCTCCTTGACCACCAATTCGTTCAAATGGGCCAATGTGTAGGCCAAATCTTCGGGCTGACGGCATTGGTAGGTGGGCACATTGTTCAAAATGGGTTTCTCACCCAAATAAAAATCAATCATTTGGGGCACATACGGATAAATGGACTTGTCATCTGCAATGCCCGTGCCCACGGCATTGCAAATGGCCACATGACCCACGCGGTAAGCGCCCATCAGACCAGGGCAACCCAGGCTGGAGTCGGGGCGAAACACCGCGGGGTCCAAAAAGTCATCGTCCACCCGCCGGTAAATCACATCCACCCGCTTGGGGCCGCGGGTGGTGCGCATATAAACAAAGTTATCGCGCACAAACAAGTCTTGACCTTCTACCAACTCGACACCCATTTGCTGGGCCAAAAAAGCATGTTCGAAATAAGCACTGTTGTACATGCCAGGCGTGAGCACGACCACCGTGGGGTTGTCGGTGGTGGCCGGGCAACTGGCGCGCAAGGTCTCCAGCAGCAAGTCGGGGTAATGGGCCACCGGCGCCACCCGGTACTGGCTGAACAACTCGGGGAACAAGCGCATCATCATCTTGCGGTCTTCCAGCATGTAGCTCACACCACTGGGCACGCGCAGGTTGTCTTCGAGCACGTAGTACTCGCCCTCGCCTTGGGCGTTGGGCGCTCGCACAATGTCGATGCCACTGATGTGTGAGTACACCTGATTGGGCACATCGATGCCCATCATCTCTGGGCGAAACTGTGCATTGTTCAAAATTTGCTCTTTGGGGATGAGCCCCGCACGCAAGATGTTTTGATCGTGGTAAATGTCGTGGATAAAGAGGTTCAACGCACTGACACGTTGGGCCAAGCCTTGCTGCATTTGCCCCCATTCGTTCGCCGCAATGATGCGTGGGATGAGGTCAAACGGAATCAATCTCTCCGTGCCCGCGCCTTCTTCGTCTTTGGCCCCATAAACTGCAAAGGTGATACCTACGCGGCGAAAAATCATTTCCGCTTGGGCGCGGCGTGCCTGCATGGTGGCGTCGCTTTGTCTGCTCAACCAGCTTTGGTAGGCGCGGTAATGCGCTCGCAAGCCCTGAGCGCCATCGGCCGGGATGGGCAAGCGCTCGTACATCTCATCAAAGCTGTGCATGGCATTCTCCTGGACAGGGATTAGCAAGTTAAATGCCATCTATCTGTCAGCCACGCACCTTTTCAGCGCACAAGGCATGGCGCATGTTTTGCTAGATCACCCACATGTCCATCCACGCGGCCTTGAGCCACACCACCCATTACCAATACGACCGCTGGGTGCAGTTGGGCCCGCAAGTGGTGCGCTTGCGACCTGCGCCCCATTGCCGCAGTCGGGTGTTGTCCTACGCTTTGCGAGTGGAACCTGGGGAGCATTTCATCAACTGGCAGCAAGACCCGTTTGCCAACCATTTGGGGCGTTTGGTCTTTCCCGACAAAACGCAAAGCTTCAAGGTCACGGTCGATCTGGTCGTGGAGATGGCGGTTTACAACCCCTTCGATTTTTTCCTCGAGCCCAGTGCCGAACAGTTCCCATTTCGATATGAACCGGCATTGGCCGAGTCGCTGGCGCCGTACCTGAGCACCTTGCCTGGCACACCCAAGCTCAAGGCGTATTTCAAAAAACTCGACCGCACGCGTGCGCGCACCATGGACTTTTTGGTGCGGACCAATCAGCAATTGCACCAAGACATCCGTTACCTCATCCGCATGGAGCCAGGCGTCCAGTCACCCGAGGAAACTTTGCACCTGGCCAGCGGGTCGTGCCGAGACAGTGCCTGGTTGTTGGTCCAACTGTTGCGCCGCTGCGGGCTGGCTGCCCGCTTTGTATCGGGTTATTTGATCCAACTCGCACCCGATGTGAAATCTCTGGACGGCCCCAGCGGCACCGAGGTGGACTTCACCGACTTGCACGCCTGGTGCGAGGTTTTCTTGCCTGGCGCGGGTTGGGTGGGACTGGACCCCACCTCCGGCCTGCTTGCTGGCGAAGGCCACATACCCTTGGCCTGTACCCCCGAACCTTCAGATGCAGCCCCGATCGAAGGCCTGATGGACGAGGCCGAGGTGCGCTTTGAACACCACATGAGCGTGACCCGGTTGCTGGAAACACCCAGGGTCACCAAGCCCTACAGCGACGAACAATGGCAAGCCGTGCTGTCTTTGGGCGAGAGCGTGGACGCTCGGTTGCGTGCCAGCGATGTGCGCCTGACCATGGGCGGGGAGCCGACATTTGTGGCGGTGGACAACCGCGACGCACCAGAATGGAACACAGATGCCTTGGGACCCACCAAAAGAGGGCTTGCCACCGAATTGGTGCACAAACTGCGTGCCCGTTATGGTGAAGGCGGTTTTTTGCATTTTGGTCAAGGCAAGTGGTACCCGGGCGAGCAACTTCCCCGCTGGGCCCTGGGCATTTACTGGCGAGACGATGGCAAAAGCTGCTGGCGCAATCCAAAACTGTTTGCCAACGAGCACCAAGACCACCAGTACGGACCGCAAGATGCGCAGCGCTTCATCACCGCATTGGCCCTGCAGTTGAATATTGCGCCCGACTTCATCACACCTGGGTATGAAGACACCTGGTATTACCTGTGGCGTGAGCGCCGCTTACCCGTCAACGTGGACCCATTCGATGCGCGCTTGGAAGACGACATGGAGCGTGTTCGCTTGCGCCGCGTGTTCACACAAGGCCTCAAGCACACCGTGGGGTTTGTGCTGCCCCTGTCGCCAGACCCCAGCGGCGGTGCGCACTGGCAAACTGGTCCCTGGTTTGTGCGCGATGAACGCATGTACTTGGTCCCTGGCGACTCGCCCATGGGCTATCGGCTGCCCTTGGATTCGCTGCCGTGGGTCGACCCCAAGGACCGACCGCTGCAATTTGACCAAGACCCCTTTGCTCCCCGCGACGCGCTGGCCGATCCGGCCCCACTGAAGCAGCAAGCGCACACCGCCCCTGAATGGGGGGCTGGACGCACC
>CANJUS010000266.1:0-3470 GCA_947477505.1 Comamonadaceae bacterium
CTGCGCACCGACCTGAACAGGCTTTCAAAGTACGGCATGAGCGACAACAGCGACACCCGCAACGAGCCCCAACATCTGCTCAGCCCATTGGGCGCGATGGCCTTGATTGTGGGCATCGTGATTGGCGCGGGCATCTTCAAAACGCCCAGCATGGTCGCTGGCATCGCTGGCGATGTGGGCTGGGTAGTAACCATTTGGTTGGTCGGTGCGGTGGTGTCTTTGCTCGGTGCGCTGTGCTACGCCGAGCTGTGTACCGCCTACCCCCACGCGGGGGGTGACTATCACTTTTTGCACCGCGCCTTTGGCCGCAACGTGTCATTTTTGTACGCCTGGGCCCGCGCCACCGTGATCAACACAGGCTCGATTGCTCTGCTCTCCTTTGTGTTTGGTGACTACTTCAGCCAAGTCTGGTCTTGGGGAGCGCATGGCAATGCCTATTGGGCTTTTGCCATTGTGGTGGCACTGACCGCCATCAATATCATCGGGGTCAACGCTTCCGCACGGGTGCAAATGGTGTTGACCGCATTCGAGGTGCTGGGCTTGGTCGCCGTGGTGGTCGCGGGCTTCGCCCTGGACACACCCGCCTCTGCGCCACCGACCGCCTTCTCCAGCACCCCACCCTTGGCCATGATGGGCTTGGCCCTGGTGTTTGTGTTGCTCACCTTTGGTGGCTGGAATGAGGCAGCCTATGTATCGGCCGAACTGCAAGGCGACAGCCGCACCATGGTGCGTGTGATCGTGGTGAGCATGTTGATCCTCACCGCCATCTACTTGTTGGTCAACATCGCCTTGTTGCATGGCCTGGGCCTCAAAGGCCTGGCACAGAGCAAAACCGCCGCGTCTGATTTGCTCGGTCTGGCTTGGGGCCCTTGGGCCCAAAAAGCGCTGGGCCTGTTTGTGGCCATCGCTGCTTTGACCAGCATCAACGCCACCATGGTGGTGGGTGCGCGCACCAGCTTTGCATTGGGTCGAGACTGGCACAGCCTCAGTGCCTTGGGTCAATGGCAAAGCCAAACCGGCAGCCCCACCCGGGCTTATTTGTTCCAAGCCGTGATCAGCATGCTTTTGATCGCCTTGGGCACCCAAGAGGCCGACGGGTTTTCAGCCATGGTGGAATTCACCGCGCCCGTGTTTTGGGGTTTTTTGTGCATGGTGGGCTTGTCGCTGTTTTGGTTGCGCTGGCGCGACCCCCACACACCACGCCCATTCAAGGTGCCTTTGTACCCTGCCACACCGGCGATTTTTTGCGTGGCATGTGCTTACTTGACCTACTCCAGCGTTGGCTACGCCATCAGCCAAAGTGCCATCCATGTGGCCTTGTTTTTATTGCTCAGTGGGGTGCTGGCTTTGGGGGTGCTGCATTGGCGTGAACGGCGCTCAGCCCCCAGAGAAAACTGAACCCTTCAAGCAACTGCTGGCACTTGGCCGTCACTGCTTTTGCGCGCTCAATGGAACGGCCGGGCTCAGCACCTGTTGCTGCGCTTGCAAGCGGCCCGCATCAATGCGGCCACTGACCTTGGCCACGCTGCCATCTGAACGCTGGTATTCAAACTGAAACTCGCTGCCTCGCAAACGGCCCTTGACCACTTTGTATGTTTGCCCTTGCAAACTCAGGCTGCCATCGAACATCTGGTCTTTTTGTTGCAGGCTCAGCTGACCGGTTTGCCCGCCCAATTGCACCGTCCATTGCCCTTCGATGCGAGCTGGAATGATCCAAAAATAACCGCGCCCGCGATCTGCTTCGATGGTTTCATCGGGCACCCAGTCGTCCATGTTGAAGGAGTTGGACACCACACGCGTGCCAGGCTTCATTTTTTGCAAGATGGGTTTGAGACGCAAATTGAGTTGCGGCAACAAATACAAAGTGACGACAGTGGCCGATGAAAAATCTTCCACAAAAATGTCGCCCCGAATGATGCTCACCTTGTCCTTGAGGCCAGCGCGCTCCACGTTGCGCTGGGCCAATGCGGCCATTTCGGGGTTGAACTCAATCCCTACTGCACGGGCTCCGTGGTAGAGCGCGGCCGCGATGGCGATCTTTCCGTCACCAGCGCCCAGGTCGTAGACCAGGTCTTTGTCGGTCACTTGCGCAGTGCGCAACATTTTTTCTATCAACTGATCGGGGCTGGGGACCCACACCACGTCTTTGCCCGATTGGCCTACCGTGGGTTTGTATTGGTCATCGCCCAGGGTTTGGGCCGGTGCAGATATACCCAGGCACAAGCCCAGCAGGCTGATGATGAAAGACCGTTTGCCCATGTTGCGCATGTTTTAACTCCTAGGGGTGCGTGTGAGAAGGGAGGGTTGGCACCAAAGTTTAATGAATGGCGATAACCGTCTCCATCACAAGGGCATGCGTGCACCATTCATGCGCACGCTGATGCCGGCTCACAGGTGTGTGCGCAAACTCCAAATTTCGGGAAACAGCACCACGTCGAGCATGCGGCGCAAATACGAAACCCCGCCCGTGCCACCCGTGCCACGCTTGAAGCCAATCACCCGCTCCACGGTGGTGAGATGGCGAAACCGCCACAGCCTGAATGCGTCTTCCAAATCGGTCAACTCTTCGCCCAACTGATACAAGTCCCAGTGCGTTTCAGGTTCGCGGTATACCCGAAGCCAAGCGGCCTCGACTGCCTCGCTGGCCTCATAAGGCTGTGACCAATCGCGCTCCAAATGGCTGTCAGGGATGGGCAATCCGCGCCTGGCCAATAAGCGCAACGACTGGTCGTACAAGGACGGGGCTTGCAAGGCCAACTGCACTTGGTGCAGCACATCGGGCCGGTGGGCATGGGGTTGCAGCATGGCCACTTGTTTATTGCCCATGGCAAATTCAATGCACCGGTATTGGTGGCTTTGAAAGCCACTGGAGGCGGCCAAATAAGGCCTGATGGCCGTGTACTCGGGCGGCGTCATGGTGGCCAGCACATCCCAGGCGTGGACCAACTGGGCCATGATGGTGCTGACCCGCGCCATCATTTTGAACGCCATGCTCAGGCGATCTTGCTCTATGCACTGAATGGCGGCAGCCAATTCATGCAACATCAGTTTCATCCACAACTCGCTGGTTTGGTGTTGGACGATGAACAGCATTTCATCGTGTGCTGGCGACAGCGGTTGCTGCGCTTTGAGAATGGCATCGAGATGCAAATAGTCGCCATACGACATGTCTTGGCTGAAATCCATTTGCGGTTTGTCCACAGGCGCAGGCCCCTTGATCTTGTCGAGGGGCGGGTTTGCTGGGGCGGATGAAAAAGGACAATTCACAATGAACTCCGGTTGTGCACACAGGACCAGGGATGGGTCGATCAAGTGACTTTGTTTTGAACGGCATAACGCGCATCGCGCCAGCTTTGCGAGTCGAGCA
This sequence comes from Comamonadaceae bacterium, assembly GCA_947477505.1. GTDB lineage: Bacteria > Pseudomonadota > Gammaproteobacteria > Burkholderiales > Burkholderiaceae_C > Limnohabitans. Next base: position 3,368 of record CANJUS010000266.1, read on the forward strand.
CATCTTTTAAATGCGCCACGGCCCGCCATACATCTTCAAAGCCCACATACAAAGGTGTGAAACCAAAGCGCATGATGTCGGCCTCACCCAATGCAGGGTCACC
>CANJUS010000267.1:0-3458 GCA_947477505.1 Comamonadaceae bacterium
AGCCAAGGGCTCTCGGATGATGCCGCTGAAAAAAGAGGATGCAGCCCCATTGGGGCGCCCTGGTCGCACGGTCACCGTCATCAGGCGGGCACTGCGCCCATCGATATAACCCTTGCGGGTGTAATCAGCCACCAAGTGCTCACATATGAGCTTGTGGGTGCCATACGATGTTTGGGGGGTGGGCAATGTATCGTCGTTGACCACGCCCGGCCAGTGGTGCCCCGGGTCGGGCCCATAAACCGCAACTGAACTAGAAAAGACAAAACGCGGAACCTGCTTGGCAAAGCGAAAAGCATCTAGCAGCGCCCGGGTCGAGTCGATGTTGGAGCGCAAGCCCAAATCGAAATCATCCTCGCATTCACCTGACACCGCAGAGGCCAAATGAAACACCGCATCCGGCTGCCAAGCCGCCAGGTCGGTCACTTGATCGAGCAAAGACCCCGTTCGCGTTTGTACCCTGGGATCGGACTGCAAATCTGGTGGAACAGCCTGTTGATCGGCCAACAACAAGGCACGGACAGATTGGCCATTCAGTTGCCCCCTGGCCAACAGGGTTCGGGCCAATCGCGCGCCCAAAAAACCACCCCCACCCGTGATCAAAATTTTCATCTTTTACTCCTTGCAGGCCTCAAACAGCTTTAGCCCATGTATTGGAACAGCATTATTTCAGGCGCATTGCACCGCAGTGTGGGAACAAACCCTCATCTCAGATCACTTTTATACTGCGCATGCATCTCAGCCTCTTGCATGCCAACCCCGCACGCGACCAACGCACCCGCATGAAAACACCCAAACCACACCCCCACTTGATTGCGGTCGATTGGGGAACCAGCGCCCTGCGCGCCGCCTTGATCGTGCAAGGACGCATCGTCGCGCAACGCCACAGCGATCAAGGCATATTGCGCATCAAGCAAGGGGGGTTTGCGACAGCATTGGCAGATTTTTGTGGCGATTGGATGGCCACGCCCAACGCACTGACTTTGATTTGCGGCATGGCTGGCAGTGCCCAGGGATGGCAACTGGCACCTTATATGGCCTGTCCCAGCCCACTTGAAAACCTGACCCAACACCTGGTCTGGTTACAACCCCACAAAGTCGCCTTGGTACCTGGCCTATCTTGCGAATTGCCGCACGCACCAGACGTCATGCGTGGTGAAGAAACCCAAGTTTTGGGGGCGCTGGAGCTGTTGGGGCACGCTTCTGCCACGGTGGTCTTGCCAGGTACCCACAGCAAATGGGTGCAAGTGCAAGATGGCCACGTCATGCGCTTTAACACCTTCATGACCGGCGAATTTTTTTCACTGCTGCACCAGCACTCCATCTTGGCGCGCACCCTGCCGCAAGAAAACCCCACGCCCTTTGATGCTGACCCCCTGACCGAGGAAGCCTTTGACGCGGGTGTGCGGGTGGCTCAAAACGGTCAAAGTATTTTGCACACGGTGTTTTCTGTCCGCACCCTGTCCTTGATGAAGCGACAAACCCCCGCGCAAGGACTGGCTTACCTTTCCGGCTTGTTGATCGGAGAGGAGTTGCGTGCCCAATCCGCCAACCTGGATGGTCCTTTGGTCGTGATCGCCAACGCCGTGCTGCAACAACGCTATCAGCGGGCTTTCACGTTGCTTGGGGCTACGTGTCAAGTGATGGGTGACGAAGCGACGTGGCAAGGCTTGCAAAGCCTGGCAGCAAACGTGATGGCACAAGACAAGCTAGCATGACACCATGAAAACCAGCCCAGACTTTAAACATGCATTGGCCCAACTGCCCCTGATCGCGATCTTGCGCGGCATTGAACCGGACCAAGCTCTGCCCATCGGACAGGTTTTGGTTGATGCAGGGTGGTGCATATTGGAAGTGCCTTTGAATTCACCCAAGCCGCTGCAAAGCATTGCCGCTCTCAGAGCGCGATTGGCGCATTGCGTGATTGGGGCAGGAACGGTGATGGACGCTCAGCAAGTGCGTGATGTCCATGCGGCAGGTGGCCAACTGATTGTCAGCCCCCACTTTGACCCCTTGGTGGTGGCCGAGGCCAAACGACTGGGCATGCTGGTCTTGCCAGGGGTGGCCACCCCTTCAGAGGCTTTTGCCGCCCTGCGCGCCCAAGCTGATGGTCTCAAAATTTTTCCCGCTGAAATGATCCAACCCACTGTGCTCAAGGCATGGTGCGCCGTTTTGCCACCCAACACCCCGTTGTTCCCAGTGGGTGGGATCAAACCCGACAACATGGCCGCATACCGCCAAGCGGGCGCCACCGGTTTTGGCATTGGCTCAGCACTTTTCAAACCAGGTATGTCGGTTGCACAGATCGAGCAACAAGCCGTCCGCTTCCAACAAGCTTGGACAGCGTCATCATGAATGTCAGCCTGCCAAACGATACGCCCAGTTTGCACATACAAAATGGTGTGGCCACCATCACCTTGCAACGACCTGGTTTGCGCAACAGCTTGAACAATCAAGACCTCAGAACATTGCTCGATCACTTTGAGGCCATCAATGCCGATCACACCATCCGCGTGATGGTTTTGCGAGCCCACACCCAAGGCATGCCCAAACCAGTCTTCAGTGCCGGATACCACGTGGCCGGATTGAACGACGATGTATCGGCCCCCAACTTTTTTCAAACGGTTCCAGATGTCTTGAGCCGATTGCGCCCTGTGACCGTGTGCGCCCTCAACGGCAGTGTTTACGGTGGCGCCACCGATGTGGTGTTGGCATGCGACCTGGTCGTGGCCCAGCAAGGCATGGAGTGGCGCATGCCGGCCTGCGCCATTGGGCTGCACTATTACGCCACTGGTTTGCAGCGGTATGTCCAAAAACTGGGACTCAACTTGAGCCAACGTGCGTTTCTGCTGGGGCTGGGCTTGCCGTTTGAGCAATTGCAAGCCACTGGTTTGTTCCAAGCCCTGACCTGCGCAGAGGACTTTGAAGCCCAATTGCAGCAACTGGTCGCGCGTGCACTGGAAATGGCACCGTTGGCCTTGCAAGCGACCAAGCAATCACTGCTCGATGTAGCCCACCAGGCCGTCGATGCATCCGTATTACAAGCCCGCGAAGTGATGAGCCAAGGCAGCGCCGATTTCGCCGAAGGCCGGTTGGCCATGCAGCAGCGGCGTGCGCCCCGCTTCAAAGGCCATTGAGCAACGGATCTGTCATGACTTTCACCTCGAACAATAAATTAGCACCAGAAGCAGCGAATGCCGTATTAAAAGATTGGCTGGCTTTGGAACAACTGGCCCTGAGCAAACAGTTGTCACCCCAGGCCACCACAACCGCACAATGGCGTTCACAAACCGGCTTACAGGCCCTGTCTGGGATGTTAGAAGGCACAACACCTCCTGCCCCCATGGGAAAGCACCTGAATTTTTACATCGTCCACGTCAGTCAAGGGCGGGTAGTTTTTCAAGGCCGCCCTCAAGCTGAGCACTTGAACCCCATGGGCACGCTGCATGGGGGTTGGTATG
>CANJUS010000268.1:0-3455 GCA_947477505.1 Comamonadaceae bacterium
AAACTTGATCGAGCAAGCCATTCAAACGGGGACGGTGGGCCACCCGCAAAGCCTCGGTGGTGAATTCGGGGTCGTTCAACCACTCGGGCTTTTTCAACAATTCGCACAGGCGCTTCCAATTGCCTTGGCCCGATGCACCCAAGTTGAACGGGCCATCACTGGCGGTGAACAAACCCATGGGCGAACTGGTGGGGTGGTTGTTGCCCTCTTGCACGGGCACGCTGCCATCATTGATGAAACGCGCCACCTGAAAATCCATCATTGCTATTTGGGCGTGCAGCAGCGAACTGTGCACCCATTGGCCACGTCCAGACACCTCACGCTCGTGCAAGGCCGCCAAGATACCCAGCGCGCAGTACAAGCCTGCGCTCAGATCGGCCACCGCCAAGCCGGCGCGAAACGGGCCGCTGTCGGTATCGCCGGTCACGCTCATCAAGCCACCCATGCCTTGGATGATTTGGTCAAAGCCCGGGCGCTCGGCATACGGGCCATCTTGGCCAAAGCCCGAGATGCTGGCCAAGATGATGCGTGGGTTGACCCGCGCCAAATCCTCATATCCCAAGCCCAGCTTGTGTTTGACATCGGGGCGCCAGTTCTCCACCAGCACATCGGACTGCGCCACCAAGCGCATCAAAATTTCCAGCGCACCAGGCTTTTTGAGGTTCAGGGTCAGTGAGCGCTTGTTGCGGTTGAGATTTTGAAAGTCACCACCGTCGCGGTTGGCCGCAAACAAGACCTCGTTGGGGTCAACACCGGCCGGCGGCTCGATGCGAATCACATCGGCACCGAAGTCGGCCAACACCCTCACACAGTTGGGGCCAGAGCGCACACGCGACAAGTCCAATACCTTGAAGCGCGACAGGGCACGGGGGGCTGCGTGGGGGGTCATGGCGTCGTATAAATATATTTATAAACTGGTTAGGGTATATTTTTACACGATATTTGATATCCTCACAACCACCAACCTTTGGACAACCAGCGCTGGCCCCAAACCCATGAAAGTCAGTGAACAAATCCGTTCCCGCCTGCAAGCAGCCATCGCCGCCGGCGAGTTGCTGCCAGGCGACCCAATAGACGAGGCCGCCTTGGCCCGCCAATACAAAGTCTCGCGCACGCCGGTGCGCGAAGCCTTGCTGGCCTTGCAAGCCCAAGGGGTGCTGAGCAACTTGCCGCGCAGTGGCATGATCGTGCGCAAAATGGATTTGCAGCAACTGCTCTCACTGTGGGAGTTGCTGGGCGAACTCGAGAGCGTTGCCGTGCGATTGGCCTGCGAACGCATGGACCCGGTCGATGTGCGAACTTTGAAAAAGCTGCACACCGCCTCCAAAAAAGTGGTGGCCAAAGACGATGTGGCCGGCTGGCAGCAAGCCAATTTGGGCTTTCACGAACACCTGTACCAATGTGCACGCAATCCATTTTTGCGCCAAGAGGTGCTGCGCATTCGCTCGCGCACCGGCATCTACCGGCGCCATGCATTTGGGGCACTGGGGCAAATTCAATCGTCGTTTGACCAGCACGCCACCATTGTGTCTGCCATAGAGGCGCGCGACGCCGCGCAGGCCACCGCTTGCATGCTGGCACACATGCGCCCCGGGCGCGATGCCAAAAGCCTCAACGACTTCATCATCAGCTTGCCGCAAGCTTTGATGGATGCCCCCAGCAGCACCTGACCCCCGTCACACCCGGGCAAGACCGCTTCAGTGTTGCTCGGCCAAGATGCCAAAACCAGGCAAGGGGTCGCGCAGACCCAAGCGGCGCAAAGCCAGCCAATAGGTGGCCACGTTCACACCAATCATGGGCTTGCCAAAGTGCGCCTCCACCGCCGCCGTCATGGCGCTGACCGGTAAATTGGTGCCCACGTGCACCAAGGCTTGCACATCTGGGGTGTTGACCGCCTCAAAGCCTTGCATGATTTGATCGGGGGTGAACTGCGCCACAGAAATGGGGCCCGTGGATTTCAGGCCGTGGCTGCGCACCACCTCGAAACCGCATGCGGTGAAAAATTCCGCGATGATCGCGTCCGCAGGCGGCCAGTAGGGGGTGAGCACGCCGATCTTGCGGGGGTTTCCAATGGCTTTCAAACCCTCCAGCACGGCGATCGACGGGGTCACAAAGGGGATGCCGGCCAAGGCCTGCAAGCGCGCCTCTTCGGCCTGCGCGCGCTGCAAATCGCCACGAAACGAGTGGATGGAGTGGCCATGCGCCACCGCATGCGGCTCGCACGGCAGCACCAAGGCCAAGGCTTCTTCAAGTTGGCCTTTTTCGGTTTGCAGCGCTTGCTGATAGGCCTGCATGTCGTCATAAGGGCGCGGAGGCAGCAACATGCGGCTGACATGGTTGGTCACGCCCTTGGGCCGCATGGCCTCCATCTCGGGTTGCACCACGGTGTTGGTGGCGGGCACGATGACGGCAATTTTGGCGCGGGTGGCCAAGGTATCAAAGCTCATGGGGGCGGTCATGGCTCACTCCATTTTCAATTTTGCGGCCTTGGCCGCCTCGGACCAAATGGCCATGTCGGCACGCAATGTGTCGGCCAACTCACGCGGCGTGCTGCCAATGGGGTCGACACCCATTTGTTGCAAGCGTGCGGCCATGCCTTCGGTGGCCAGCGCCTCTTTGATGGCATCGGCCACGCGTTGCACAACCGCTGCAGGGGTGCCCGCCGGGGCCATCAAGCCGTTCCATGTGACGGTGCGAAAACCCGCAAAGCCAGACTCGGCAATGGTGGCCACCTGAGGCAATTGGCTCGATCGCTTGTCGCTGGAGACGCCGATCAAACGGATGTTGCCCCCCGCCAGATGCGGCACCAACTCTGAAAAGTTGCCAAAGTACATCTGCACATTGCCCGCCAGCAAATCGGTCACCGCAGGAGCGCCGCCTTTGTAGCTGACGTGGGCCATGTCGATTTGGGCGCGATTCACAAACAAGGCAGCCGACAGGTGCGACACGCTGCCCGATCCCCCCGAAGCGTAGTTGTACTTGCCCGGGTTTTTGCGCACCAATGCGACCAACTCTTGTACGTTGTTGGCCGCCACCGATTTGTGCACACCCATGACAAACGGGTTGCTGCCCACATTGCTGATGGGCACAAAGTCCCGCACCGGGTCGTAATTGGTCTTGTTGATGGCAGGCAAGATCGCCATCACCGGCATGGCCGCCATCAGCAAGGTGTGGCCATCGGGCGCGGCCTTGGCCACGAACTCGGCGGCAATGCCCCCGCCCGCGCCCACTTTGTTCTCCACCACCACCGATTGGCCCAGGCTTTGCGTCAAGCGCTCGGCCATGATGCGGGCGATCGAATCGGTGTTGCCCCCGGGCGCAAAAGGCACCACGATCTTGACCGGCTTGGTTGGCCACACAGGCGTTTGCGCGCTGGCGACCAACGGCAAAAACGCCCCCGACAAAGCGGCCACAAGCCAGCGACGCCGGTCTGCGTTGGTCGAACCTGGCGCCCA
>CANJUS010000269.1:0-3453 GCA_947477505.1 Comamonadaceae bacterium
GGTGAAATTGGTAGACACAGCGGACTTAAAATCCGCCGCTTCGTTAGTAGCGGGCGTACGGGTTCGATTCCCGTCCCGGGCACCATTTACAACGCAAAACCGCCTTGCCGCTGCAAAAAGTTACTTGCATTGGCCAACCCCCATTCATCACAGACAAAGGTTTGCACACACTGCCATGATGCAAACCTCTTCCACTTTCAACTGCACCGCCTGTGGCCAGTGTTGCCGCAACCTGAAGTTGCCTTTGGGTTTGGCCGAAGCCATGGATTGGCTGCGCCGGGGCGATAGCGTGCAACTCATCTGCGAGGCCATTCCTTGGGTGGCCGAGCCGGATGAGGCCGACGCTGTGGCGGCGCACAAGCGGACCCTCTCGTTTGCCGCCATGAGCGGGCACTTGCCCATCCGGGTGTTGGTCTATTTGGTGGCCGCTTTTGACGGGCCTTGTCCCAATTTGGGGGCGCACAACCTGTGCGCTGTGTACGCCCATCGGCCTTTGACTTGCCGCATTTACCCTGCCGAGGTCAACCCCTTTGTGGCCACAGACCCCAGCCAGAAGGCTTGCCCGCCCCAAGCCTGGCAAGGCGTGGTGCCCCTCATGACCGACACCCTGCAAAAAGATGTGCACGACTTTCGACAGCGCGCCAAAGCCGAGATCGAGCCCAAGGCCTGGGTTTGTGCCCAACTGGGCATCCAAATGAGCGCGATTTCCAACCAAGGTTATGTGATTCACACGCCCGATTCAGCACAACTGCTGCAAGCGCTGTTGAACTGCCGCGACACGCTTGCGCCCGTGGCCGAGGGTTCTTGGACACTGATCACCCACGTGGCCGAACACGTTCAAACCCTGCAAGACATGGGTGCGTTTTGTACCGACGCCACCTCACTGGGCACGGGGGCTGTGCAATACGTGGGTTTCTAGCTGCGCACAGGCATGGCACAAAATCACGTTGGCATTTTTTGGGCATGTTGATCGTGGTGGTAGCATTCACAACACCCTTGCCGGGGTGTGTGTGAAAGACTCACTCGCACCAGAAAGAATTCAGCCATGCCGCGATACAACCAGCCCTTTGAAATCCACGTCCACGGGGATGTGCCTTTGCGCGAAGAGGTGGGTTTGCCGCAATTGCACGAGGCCTTGCGCCCGCTGTGGAAGTACGCCGGTGCCAAGTCCTTGGCCGATGGCGCGGCCAGCGCTTATGAGGAAGAACCCGGCTTGCTTTTTGACGAGGCCGACAAAGTGCTGCGCATGTGCTGGACGGTCGCTGGCGACGACGATTTTCGCCAGTGCTTGGACGACATGTGCATGAACTTGAACGAGTTGACCTTGGCCGGTGCTTCCATTGAGGTCACTTTTTACGACATTGAGTTTGACCAAGAAGAAGGCCCCGAAGAGGGCGAATCGCGCGATGACTTTTTGATGTTGTTCGTTGGCCCCAGCCCTGCGGCCATCATGCAGGTGCAGCGTGATCTGTTGGTCAGCGACGTGATCCATATGATGGAGCGCCATTTCGACGGCTCAGAGCTCAGTGGTGTGGTGGCCGAAATCGACAAACTTTTCTCTGGCCGCTTTGACGCACTGGTCAATTCCATGCGGCTGGACCGCCCGCCACGCGGGCCCGGTGGCAACCCTGGCCACGGTGGGCCGCGCAAGCCGCGCCACCTGCACTGACGCGCTCCCAAGGCGCAAGCCCTTCGCATCCTCACCACCAAGGGCTTGACCCAGGCTGGTTTGACGCATGAAACCCGTGACCGAGCACCTCAACCCTGGCGTGACCCAGCGCGATTTGGTGGGCTGGGCCATGTACGACTTTGCCAACTCGGGCTATGCCACGGTGGTGCTCACGGCCGTGTTCTCGGCCTATTTTGTTGGTGTGGTGGCCGCCAACGCCACTTGGGCCACCTTGGCGTGGACAGTGGCACTGTCCCTCTCTCACGCGTTGGTCATGCTCAGCCTGCCCGTGGTCAGCGCCTGGGCCGACCGCCATGCCGCCAAAAAACGCGCCTTGGCCATCAGCACCCTGGGTTGTGTGGTGTGCACCGCAGGCCTGGCCTCGGTGGGGGCAGGCGATGTGGCCTGGGCGCTGGTGCTGATCGTTGCTTCGCAATTGTTTTTTGCTTATGGCGAGTCTTTGTCGGCGGCTTTTTTGCCAGAGCTCGCGCCGCCCCCATCCATGGGCCGCGTCAGCGCCTGGGGCTGGGCCTGGGGTTATGTGGGGGGCATGCTCACCCTGGGGCTGTGCCTGGCCTATGTTTTTTGGGCGCAAGCCCGCGATCTGGGGGCGGGGCACTTTGTGCCCATCACCATGCTCATCACCGCCGCCGTGTTTGGCCTGGCCAGTGGCGTTACCTTTGCGTGCTTGCGCGAACGCGCCGTGGCGCAGGCACCCACGCACAGCCGCCCCAGCGTGTGGGGGGGCGTGGCGCAGTGGCGCAACACCTGGGCAGAGGTGTCTGCCCAGCCTACTTTTGTGTGGCTGCTGGCCTGCACCGTGGCCTACCAGGCCGGCGTGGCGGTGGCCATTGCCCTGGCTGCCATTTATGCCCAAACCGTGATGGGTTTCGAAACCACAGAAACCATGCTCATGGTGTTTGTGCTCAACATCGCGGCTGCGCTCGGTGCGCTGGTGCTGGGGCACGGGCAAGACCGCTTTGGGCATCGCCGCGCCCTGGCCCTGACCTTGGTGGTGTGGTGCATCACCTGCGTGTGGGCTGCCTTGGCCGCTGACAAGCTGTCATTTTGGGGCGCTGCCACTTTGGCGGGACTGAGCATGGGCGCGAGCCAGTCCTGCGGTCGGGCCATGGTGGGCTTGTTCGCGCCACCCGATCGGTTGGCGGTTTACTTTGGCGGCTGGACCTTTGCCGTGCGCTTGGCCAGTGTGCTGGGCCCCTTGCTGTATGGCTTGGTCACGTGGGGCAGCGGCGGCAACCAGCGCCTGGCCCTGGCCAGCACCGCAGGCTTGTTTGTGCTGGGCCTGCTGCTGCTGACCCAGGTGCACATGCCCGCGTTGGCCAGCGTCAAGCGCGGCTGAGTGCGATGCCCTTGAACTCGCCCGTGGCAATGCGCTTTTGCCAGGTGTCTGGCCCCGTGATGTGGGCGCTTGTACCGCCCGAATCCACCGCCACGGTGACGGGCATGTCCACCACATCAAACTCGTAAATCGCCTCCATCCCCAGGTCGGCAAAGCCCACCACCTGGGCGGTCTTGATGGCCTTGCTCACCAAGTAAGCCGCGCCGCCCACCGCCATCAAATACGCGCTTTGGTGTTTGCGAATGGCCTCGATGGCCGCCGGGCCGCGCTCGGCCTTGCCGATCATGGCAATCAAACCGGTTTGGGCCAGCATCATCTCGGTGAACTTGTCCAGGCGCGTGGCCGTGGTCGGGCCTGCCGGGCCAACAGCCTCGTCGCGCACCGGGTCCACCGGGCCAACGTAATAAATCACCCGGTTGGTGAA
>CANJUS010000270.1:0-3453 GCA_947477505.1 Comamonadaceae bacterium
CACATGCTCAAAGATGTGGCGGTGGTGATCGCCCACAACGCCGCCTTTGACCGACCCTTTGTCGAACAACGCTGGCCGGTGTTTGCCGACATGGACTGGGCCTGTTCGGTCAAAGACATCCCCTGGCGTGAAGAAGGTTTTGGCTCGGCCAAGCTGGAGTTTTTGCTGCACGCCAACGGGTTTTTCCACGAAGCGCACCGCGCCGAGGCCGACTGCCGCGCCCTGCTCGAGCTGCTCAGCCGCCACCTGCCCGAGCGCCAGCAACCGGCCTTGCTGCCGCTGTTGGAAACGCTCAACCAACCCCAGTACCGCGTTTACGCCACGGGCTCGCCGTTTGAAACCAAGGACATGCTCAAAGCACGGGGTTACCGCTGGTCGGCCGAGATCCGCTGTTGGAGCCGCGTGGTCGCGGGCGAAGAAGCCCGCGCTGAAGAGCTGGCCTGGCTCAAGCGCCGCGTCTACGCCGGCCGCCCCGCCCATGTCGAGGTCGAGCCGCTGGGCGCGCGCGTGCGCTACTCGCAGCGCAGCGGGCACAAAGAGGCGGTGTCTGTGTGAAGACCGAGCACATCCGTGCCAACGGACAGACCTTTGCTTGCCTGAGCCAAGGCAGTGGACCCAAGGTGCTGCTGCTGCATGGTTTCCCCGACACCGCCACCACCTGGTCGCACCAAATGGACGCCTTGGCCCAGGCCGGCTATTGCGCGGTGGCGCCATACCTGCGCGGCTACCCACCGAGCAGCGTGCCCAGCGCGGGCTTTTATGACAAGGCCACCTTGGTGCAAGACCTGGCCGCGCTGATCGAGGCCGTGGGTGGGGGCGAACCGCTGCACTTCGTTGGGCAAGACTGGGGGGCCATCATTGGTTATGCGCTGTGCGCGGCACGCCCGCAATTGATCGACAAAGCGGTGCTGATGGCCGTGCCCCACCCCGAGGTGGTGGCCCAGCACCTGCTCGACCCCAAACACATCCAGCGCTCCTTCCATTGGTGGTTTTTTCAGCAGCCGAACTTTCCAGAGGCCGCGCTGCGCGCCAACGACATGGCATTCATTGATTTTTTGTGGCGCGACTGGTGCGCCCCCGGTCACCAAGACGCGGCCCACATCGCCCAGGTCAAGCAATGCCTGCAACAACCTGGCGCGCTGGAAGCAGCCCTGGGCTACTACCGGGCGATGTTTGACCCGCAACGCGCCGACCCCACGCTGGGTGCCTTGCGCGCCGACATGGCGCGCCCGATTGCCGTGCCCACCCTGGCCCTGTGCGGTGCCCAAGACCTGCGCGCCGAGCTGATGACCGACCAAGCCCGCTATTTCTCAGGGGCCTACGCCTACCAAGAGGTGGACGGGGCCGGCCACTTCTTGCACCGCGAACAGCCGCTGGCGGTGAACCGCTTGGTGTTGGATTGGTTGGCTTGATCGGCCACCAACGCTTGGCTGACCCGCACATTGCTTGCCCAGCGAAATCTGCCCATTGGCACCGATGACCTTGACAGTCGGTATGGGTGCAGGCGTGATCGCTTGCATGGGATTCTCCTGTGTGCACGACTAATTTTGTGCGGCACCAATGTTGTATGGCACGGAGTCAAACTGCCCCGTTACCGTGCCATGGCCATGCCGATGGTTTTTAAGAGCCGCCCCCATAAATCAGGCAGGGCTCAGCCAGGCCCTCTTTGAGGGCCATTTGGCGGCACCCCGCCAAAGCGCTGTCTTCCACGCTTTTTTTGTTCGAACCGGCCACCGAGGTCCAAACCCATTTGCCCAATTGCTGCGAATAGGCCAGCGCCTTGTGGCGGGCACTGGCGTTTTTGTTCAAATCCTCCACCGAATTCAACAAGCCCGCCGGAAATTTCCCGCTCTGGCGCGGCACTTCAATGCGACTGACCATGGCTTTTGCATTGAGCTCGCCACTGAATTTGAGGTTGTAGCTGCAACCGGTGTCACACGCCTTGGGGATCTTGATGGCGTAATCAAAACCATCTTGCTCGGGCACCAAAGCACCATCGTTGATTTTTTGGCCACTGGACTCCATCGACACAGACAACGATCCCATGTTTTTTCTGACATTAAAGACAATGGCCTCGTCTGGCTTGGCCACCACCACATCGGTCGGCTTGACGTTGAACGGGTCGCTGGCCACGCGAAAACCCCAGCCCATGTCATGCGGCTTGCCCGCCACGAGCAGGCTGATGGATGCCTGGTACTTTTGCCCAAAATTGAGCGGCGCATAAGGCACCAAGTAGGCTTCGTTTTTGCCCAAGCGTTTGTCGTTGCCATGGGTCAACAACCGGCCTGGAACCACTTGGCCCGCCTCGTTGACCAACTCAAACTTGCGCACATCCAACACCTGCTCTTTCGCAGCGTGGACGCTGATGGGCAACCCCTTCCACTGGGCCGCGCGGTCTGGCAATGGGTCGGGTCTTTCGTTTTTAAAACCGATCGGCTCAACGACCGACTCCGGCGGGGGGAACACCACGGGCTGCGCGGGAATGTCCGCCGTTTTACGCGATGCCCCCAAGACCATCACAGGCTCTTTGTCGATGACACCAAAACCTGCCTCGTCCCACTGAAAACCCAAAACGCCCGAGCGGTGGTAGACGGAGGCCATCATCTGGTTGATGAATTCAGCACCGCTCTTGCGCGAACCCGAGGTGGAAACCTCGGTGGTATTGAATTTGTATCCCTCTTGGGCCACCCGGTCTTTCAAGGTTTTGCCTGAAAAATAGGGGTTGGGGGTCATCTGAAAATGGCTGCCAGGCGTGCCATCGACATCAAAGTTTTCAGCCTCTTTGTTGCCCGCCAAAATCACCGACCGGTACAAGCTGTGGCGCAGTGCGGCCGCGGTGAGGGGGCTGTTTTTGACCAACACCGACAAGCCCATCGCCTGTCGATAGGCATTGAGTTGCGCCAAGGCACTGTCGGCCTCCACGCTTGACTTTTGTTGGGCCGCTTCAATGCGCTGTGCAGGCGTTTGCGTCTGCGCCAAGCGGTTGACGGGCGGATTGGCCAAGGGCTGCGCGCCCACATGGACGGGTACGCAACCACCCATGAACACCCACACGATGGCCTTTATCGGCGAAAGTTTCATCAATGTATTTTTCGATCTTCTGATTTGAATTTTTTGACCACCTGTGGGCCATCATGCCATGGTGCGCCGGGCGACACCGGGCCTTCGGTCCACCCCAGTGCCAGCAGCCCGCTCCCTGAAATTTGTCAAAACCCCAATAACTGTTTTTATATACAGTATTATCTTGGCATGTCTGCCCCACCCTCTTTGGCCTTTGCCCCCTCACCTGTCCCATTGCCCAGCGGCCTGACCACGGGCAACAGCCCTGCGTCCGCGCATGCCCCCCAGCCCTTGGACGCACGCGCCTTGGCGGCCTTGTCGGCGCCGGGCGCGCCCCAGCCCTTGGCGTTTTTCAATGCCACGGTGCGGGCTGGGTTTCCGTCACCGGCGGCG
>CANJUS010000271.1:0-3442 GCA_947477505.1 Comamonadaceae bacterium
CCGAGTCGGTTTACCAGTTGTTTCCGCGTTTGGCCGAGCGCAAAAAAAACATGGGCAACCAACTCTCCGGCGGCGAACAGCAAATGCTGGCCATTGGTCGCGCCTTGGTCACCAACCCCAAATTGCTGATCCTGGACGAGGCCACCGAAGGCTTGGCCCCGCTCATCCGCGAAGAAATCTGGCAATGCCTGACCCGTTTGCGCCAAGCCGGACAAACCTTGGTGGTGGTGGACAAATACGTCAACCGCTTGGTGCAAATTGCCGACCGGCATTTGATCTTGGAGCGTGGCACTGTCGCTTGGCAAGGCACTTCAGCCGAACTCGACCAAGACCGCAGTCTTTGGCACCGCTACCTGGGCGTTTGATATTTGCCCAGTGACCCCACGGTGGTTCAAGCAAAGTCCCGCTGAGCCACTTTCTTTAAATTGTCTTGCAGGCTTTTGGACGCCGCGCTGGTTGACCCAGCGCGCCGGCGCGTGATGCCCACCCGCCGTGCCCAATGGGTGCCCGCCACTGGCAGGGCTTTGAGCTGACCGGCTTGCGCCTCCCAATGAATCAGCTCTTGGGGGATGAAGGTCAGTGCATCGCTTTGCATCACCAGGGCTTTCATCAGCACCGTGGAGGTGGTCTCGATGTGCGCTTTGGGTGGCGTCAGTTGGTGGGCCAGAAAAAAATCATCGAAGGCCAATCGCTCCAACTCGCGTTGGCGTGGCAGCACCCATGTTTGGTCAAGCAAGTCGCTGGCAAGGACTTGGCGGCGCAGCCCCAAAGGGTGATCTGTGCGTGCCACCACCACGGCGCTTTCGGTGAACAAGGTTTCATGGACCAAATCGGCATCGCTGCTGCGCGCAGGCACCGAGGACAAGGCAAAGTCGACCTCACCTTGTTTGACCCAGGGCATGAGCGACTCGTTGAGGCCGTACAAAACCGTCACCTTGAGTTCGGGGTGCAATCGCTGCCATGCCATCAGGGCCTGGGGCAGCAATCGGGTGGCCTCGGTGGGCCCGCACCCCACAATCACATGCCCGCGTTGCGAGCCTTTGAGCGCATCGATCTCGCCCAAGGCGTGGCGCAGCTCGGCCTCCACCACTTGGCCGTGTTGCATCAAGGCTTGGCCATAGGGGGTGGGACTGACGCCAAAGCGCCCACGTTCGAGCAGGGCCACCCCCAAAGATTTTTCCAGCGCTTTGATGCTTTTGGACAAGGCCGGTTGCGAGACCTCCAGTTCGGCAGCGGCTTCGGTCAGGCTGCCACAGCGCACGGCGGTCAGAAAAAACTGTACTTTTCGGTAATCCATAACCAATGGTAATGTAAAAAGCATGGAAAGTTGTAGGTGCTGTGCGCCAGCTTTGCTAGCCTTCGCGCTTGCCTTCAACCCCTGTGTTCTTTTCGGAGATGACATGACCGCTTTAGACCTTGACCACCTGGTCCAACCCGACCGCGTGCACCGCAGCGTGTACACCGACCAGGCCATTTTTGACCTGGAGATGGAGCACATGTACGAAAAGACCTGGGTCTACTGTGGCCATGAGTCCCAGGTCAAAGCAGTGGGGGATTACCACACGCTGCACATTGGACGCCAGCCCATGGTGATGGTGCGCGACCGTGACCAATCCATCCGTGTGCTCTACAACCGTTGCCCGCACCGGGGCGTGCAGTTGTGTGGCACGCACAGCGGCAACACCGGTTCGGGCTTTGTTTGCCCCTACCACGCTTGGAGCTTTCACCTCAATGGCAAGGTGCGCGCGATTCCCTTGGCCAAAGGTTACGAGGGCACGCGCTTTCATTTGGACGACGATCAAGCCAGCATGGTGCCGGCCGCCCGCGTGGACAGCTACCGCGGCTTTGTGTTTGCCAGCTTGAGCCACGAGGGGCCCAGCTTGTTGGACTTTTTGGGCGAGGCCAAGGTGGCCTTTGACGACATGTGCGACCGCTCGCCCGTGGGCGAGGTCGAGGTGGTGCCGGTGTGCCATCGTGTGGTGCAGCATTCGAACTGGAAGTTCTTCATGGAGAACCAACTCGATGCATTGCACCCTTCGGTCACCCACCAGTCCACTGGCGTGTCGGCGCGGCGCATCGAGGAGCGCGTCAAAAAGAACCAAGGTTCTGCACCGCTGTACTTCCACTACCTGTCGACTTTTGCATCCAGCTTTGACCAGTGGGATTCGGTGCAAACGGTCAATTTTCCCCACGGGCACGGCATCCTCAAAGCCTACATGGGCCTGCGCCCGACCGACCCCGACACCGTGGAATACGAAGGCGTGTTGAAAAAAGCCTACGGCGAGGCCAAGGCCGAGGAATACCTCTCGCGCAGCATCCACCATGTGCTGATCTACCCGTACTTGTCGGTGCAGTCACCCTTGCAGCAGCTGCGCTGCTTGCGCCCCATCGCGCCGGACAAAACCTTGTCAGAGATTTGGCATTTCCGACTCAAGGGTGCGCCCGAGGCCATTTACCGCCGCGCGCTGTGGTACTTCAACCTGGTCAATTCGCCCGCCACCATGATCAATGCCGACGACTTGGAAAACTGGACCCGTGGCCAATGGGGTTTGCAGTCCAAGGGCGGCGACTGGGTGAGCTTTCACCGCAACATGGGGGGTGACACCGAGACCAACGGCATTGCCTATTCCAACAACGGCACATCCGAGGTGGTGATGCGCAACCAGTTCAAAGCCTGGCAGGCTTATATTCGACCCGCGGTCCAACCCGCGGTCAGCGTCGCTTGAGGGAGCACACAGCATGAGCAAAACCACACTCACCACCCAGCAAGCTTTGGGCAGCGGCGTCGTCATCGAGGCGGTTCAATCCATGACCGGCGCCGAGTCGATTGCACCCGATCACATGGGCCGCGCCCGCGTGCCCGCCCAAGGCTATGTGCCCCAATCGGCCGCCCAGGTGGACCCCGCAGTGATGCACCAAGTGCAAACGCTGTTGTTTCGCCAAGCGGCCATGCTCGACGCCAAGTGCTGGTCCGATTGGATGGCTTTGTTCGCCGACGACGGTGTTTATTGGATGCCATCTAACCCAGATCAAACCGATTGGGCCAGCCAGCCGTCGATCTTTGCCGAGGACCCATTGCTCATGGAAGTGCGCATGGGTCGATTACAACACCCCAACGCCTGGTCACAAGCGGCCAACTGGTCGACCAACCACATCGTGGGCAATGTGATGATCGAGCATGCCGACAAAAGCACGCTTGAGGTTTACTCGCGCTTTCACATGCTGGAGTTGCGCCGCGACACCGTACGCCACTTTGCCGGCAGTTACCGCCACAGCCTGGTGCGCGTGGGCAGTGAATGGAAGATCAAGTTGCAACGGGTGGACATGTCCAATGCCCAAGGCGCTTACGACTACGTGATCCAAGCCTGGGTTTGAAGTGCGGGGCCTGACCCCTGCAGACTCACCACTGACCGGTTTCCATGTGGATGGCGACTTCGCAGTC
>CANJUS010000272.1:0-3417 GCA_947477505.1 Comamonadaceae bacterium
AAAGTTCGTCGCTTCGAAAATGGAGAGGACATGCTGGTGGCCTTGTCACAACTGGGCCATCAACACGGGGCGATGGCCATGGGGGCCATCAGCGAAATACGCACGTTTTCTCATCGTGGTTTGGTCTTTGCGGGGCCCTTGCCCGAAGCCATTGGCCACCGCACCACGTACGCTGTTGCTACCGATCCGATCAGCCCGCGCGCGGCTCATGCGCACGATTGGGTGCAAATATGCAAACACCCCGACATCTGGGGTGACGCCGCATGCACCGGTATCGAGCCGATTTAACGCGGGCCATCAGGGTATGGAGGGGAAAAAGCGCAGCATCACGCCATCGCCCCTTTGGTAAGATGAAATCAACCCAAACAAGGAGTGATCATGGCTTTATATGAATTGCGCACCTACACAGTGATTGTGGGAAAAATGTCTGAAGTCGTTTCTATTTACGGAACCGAGGGATGGGCGGCATTGGAAAAGCACCCTAAAAAATTGGTCGGCTATTTCACCGGGGATGTGGGCGCATTGAATCAGCTCATTCACGTTTGGAAGTTTGATGACGATGCCGACCGGCGCGCATTTTGGGCGGGTATTTATGCCGATGCTGCATTCATGGCATTTGCCGCTAAGTTGCGCCCCATGATCTTGTCGCAAGAAAACAAACTCATGATGGCGGCCCCCTGGGGACCTCACCCATGAGCGTGGATCACCCCTCGGGGAACACCACCGCCCACCACGTGCTGCAAGGCTTCAATGATTTGGGCCTTGATTATTTGTTTTGCAACCTCGGTACCGACCACGCACCGTTGATCGAAGAAATGGCGCGTTGGCGCCAAGCGGGGCGAAAGTTTCCCAAAACCGTTTTGTGCCCGCATGAAAACACAGCGGTCCACATGGCTGCAGGCTATGCGCTGGCCACAGGCCAAGGCCAAGGCGTCTTGGTCCATGTGGATGCAGGCACAGCCAATGCAGCGATGGGCATTCACAATATTTCCAAGGCACGCTTGCCCTTGATGCTCATGGCAGGGCGCGCACCTTACACCTCGCATGGCGAACTGCCAGGTACGCGCGACACGTTTGTTAACTTTGTCCAAGAGCCCTATGACCAGGGTGGCTTGGTGCGCCAATATGTGAAGTGGGATTACAACATGCCATCTGGTGTGATTGCCAAAGAGGCCTTGCGCCGAGCCCACAGCGTGATGCAAAGCGATCCCAAAGGACCGGTGTACATGACCTTTGCGCGCGAAACATTGACCGAGCGCTGGCGCGACGAGCAGTTGCATGATTTCCCGGTCCAAACCTATGGGCCAACGCCCGCGCTGGGCACCGACCCTCAGGCCATAGAGCAAGTGGTTGATCGATTGTTGTTGGCAAACAGCCCCTTGATCATCACGTCTTACAGCGGCCGCAACCCAACCACCGTTGCTGTGCTGGATGCCTTGGCACGCTTGGGCGGCATTCGGGTCATTGAATGCAATGCCGTGGACCTCAATATCCCCCACGATTCACCTTGCTTCGGTGGGTTTGTGCCGGGCGCACATGTGGCGCAGGCCGATGTGGGATTGATCGTGGATGTGGATGTGCCCTGGATTCCCCGCGATACCCCACTCAACCCACAAACATGGTGGGCCCACATCGATGTGGACATCGATAAACGCAGTTACCCCATGTGGAGTTTTCCGCGCCACTTGAAGATGCCAGGTGACAGCCACCGCATCTTGGCGCAAATACTGGCAGGCTTGCAGCAGCGCCTGAACCCAGCGTTCACCCAGGCAGCGCAAGCGCGAGTGGCGCAATTGGCCCAGGAGAGTCATCAGCGACAGCAGCGTGCCATCAGCTTGGCCAGTGACCCGGGTCAGTTGGGACAAATCAACCCCCACCATCTGTGTGCCGCTGTGGCCAGCGCCATACCCGCGGATGCCATCGTGCTCAACGAAGCCATCCGCAATGCACCTGTCGTGGCCATGCAAGTGCCACGCACAGTGCCAGGATCGCACGTGGGTTTGGCTGGTGGTGGTTTGGGCTTTTCGGCCGGCATGGCCTTGGGAATCAAGTTGGCCAAACCTGATCGCTGTGTGGTGGCTTTCTCAGGTGATGGGTCGTTTTACTTTGGCAACCCGCAATCGAGCATGGCCGTTTCCAAGCAATATGGGCTGCCCATTTTCACCATCGTGCTGGACAACGGCGGGTGGGCGGCGGTCAAAGAGGCCACTTTGCGCGTGTTTCCTGAAGGCGTGGCCAAGGCGACCCAGGCCTATGAAGCCCATCTGGCCCCTGACATGAACTTTGCCATGGTCGCCCAAGCAGCTGGTGCCCATGGAGAATGTGTCAGCGATCCAGCCGAAGTGGGTGCTGCCATTGCACGGTGTCTGGCGGCGGTGGCGCGTGGCCAAAGTGCTTTGCTGCAGGCCAAAGTCACTCGGTTGTGATGCCAGTGCGCCTTTTGCGGGAAGCAGACGATTCATTTTTTAACCAACGGAGCTGTACATGATTCAAACATGCATTCGAACCTTTGTGACATTGATGCTGGGATTTGGTTTGGTCCTGGCCCAAGCGGCAGACCCCAAAGAAGCCGCTGAGCCTGCGGTCAAAAAGTCGGATTCAGGTATTTGCCATGACAAAACCAGCGCCAGTTATGGCAACACCAAAAAGTTCACCCCCTTTAAAAGCCTGGACGAGTGCGTCAAAAGCGGCGGCACATTGCCTGCCAAATCCGCGGCGGCAGCAGAGCCTGTGGTCAAAAAGTCGGATGCCGGCATTTGTCACGACAAAGCCAGCCCCAGTTTTGAGCGCACCAAAAAATTCACCGAGTTCAAGACCCTGGATGAATGCGTTAAAAGCGGTGGCAAGTTACCCGGCGGTAAATGAGCTTTAACTTTTTGGGGTGCTCAGCAATGCATCGAGTTGTTTGGACAGCCGATGCACTGAATCGGCCAAGGCCTTGAGTTCTTGCTCGCGCAGCAGGTCTACTTTTTGGTGCAGCAATTCGATCTCTAATTCGGCTTTGACATTGATTTCATAGTCGTTATCGGCACGCCGACGGTCGGTTTCGGCCAAGCGGTTTTGGCTCATCATGATGGCCGGTGCGGTGTACGCGGCCTGAAAAGACAGCATCAAATTCAGCAATATGAACGGGTATGGGTCCCAAGGTGATGAGGTTTGTGTGTTCCATGCGATCCAAACCATGATCAAGGAACTTTGGATGATGATGAAACGCCACGAACCCACGGTGGCCGCCACTTTGTCTGCAACCTTTTGTCCCCAAGTCAGCACTGGCGGTGGATCTTCCACGGGCACAGTCACAGGCAGTTTATTTCTTCGGTGAATTTGCCGGTGCTTGCGCAGGTCGTGCAGCAAATGCTGTTCTTCGTGGCTCAAATTCGGCGCAGGACTGGGTTGTGAAGTGGGCATGGCAGAGGT